>NZ_JBNLYC010000132.1:0-11476 GCF_050172015.1 Bacillus sp. GMa5/1
CAATGTTACTTTATTTTGATCCTCTTTCTACATATTAATATCGTTTTGTTTTTTTATGATGAATATTTAAAAAGAGTAGCTACCATTATTTATCTTGATAGTTACTCTTTTTATTTACAACTTCCTAAAACTCCTCAAAACAAGATATTCCCACAATCTCCAAGGAAGAATCTTCTTCGCAAAGATCATAAATTTCACACCTTTACCGATTGGATATCGTAAATTTGTACGCTTAGATTCAGCAATTTCTACAATTTTATTAGCAACATCTATCGGATTACCAAATGTATCACTGCCGCTATTAATATGTTTTTGTATTTTATCCATATACTCTTTGTAAGGAGATGTTGTATCAGATTGGTTTTCAGCGAGTTGTTTCCCAACCTCCCATATGTTTGTGTTATAAGAACCTGGTTCAATTAAAGCAACATCTATTCCGAAAGGTTTTACTTCTAAGCGAAGTGATTCACTCCAGCCTTCTAATGCATATTTTGAAGATACATAAGGAGATAAACCAGGGAATCCAACTTGGCCGCTAATGCTGCTAATATTAATGATTTTTCCACTTCTTTGTTTTCTCATATACGGTAAGACAAGCTGAGTAATTGATATAGCCCCAAATAGGTTCGTTTCAAATTGTTTGCGGTATTCCTCTACTGGAATTTCTTCTACAAAGCCCCCATTTGCATATCCTGCGTTATTAATAAGTAGGTCTACTCTGTTTATTTCTTTTATATATAATTGAAAGTTATGTATAGAATTTTGATCTGTTACATCTAATTGTTGAACTTTTATATTTTGCTGTAAGTTGAGTTCAGTAACTTGAGATAGTAAGGTTCCTTGTTTTTCTAGGTTTCGCATTGTAGCAATGACTAAATAGTCTTTTTTCGCAAGTTCAAGCGTTGCTAATAGGCCGAATCCACTTGAAGCCCCAGTAATAATTGCAATTTTTTTATTCATTGTCGGCTCGCTTTCTTTTTCTTTTATCATAACGAGATATAAAGGTAAAAGCTATTTATTGTATAAAGATATTTGTTATAATTGAAAATGATTATCAATTGATTGTAATTTGTATATAAAAGGAGTGTGGATTTCATGAAGACTAACAGTTTTCATGATATTTTTAGTAAATATTTTCATGGGTTACAAGTTGTAGAAGAAAGATATATGTATGTGCCAAAAACAATAGGTATGGGTGAAGTGCGAAGGTGGAGCTCGTTTTCTGGAATGGAAATAGTGCTATCAAATTACCAGTTTCATAAAAACCATCGCATTCAATTTGCATCGGATGCAGCAATGGTGGAACTTAATTTTTGTTTACAAGGATCCGGGGAAGTACAAGTTGGTTACTCTACAAATAAATTAATGGCTGGGAATAGCTATTTATATTTTATGAATGACTTTGAAGTTCTATTTGAATATGAAAAAGAAACTCCACTATATTCATTAGCAATTGGAATTCCTGTACAGTTGTTTAATCATTTCATGCTAAATTGTGCTATTGAAAAAAGTCATGATTTTCATACTATAATAGGAAATCAATCTTTTAAAAAGTTTCAAACCCCCATTGATGCCCTAACATCTAATATTATTAAGAGAATGTTAGAGAATCCCCAAAAGGATCGTATTAATCAACTCGAAATAGAAAGTAAAGCGCTCGAATTGCTTTCTATATACTTTGGGAAAGTATTACTGAATGATCGTGATGCAAATAAAAGGAGCCAATTATCCAAAAAGGATTTAAATAAAATAAAACAAGCTGAAGAAATTTTACTTCAAAGAATGGAGTCACCCCCATCATTATTAGAATTAGCTAAAATAGTAGGATTAAATGATTATAAATTAAAAATTGGTTTTAAAGAATTATTTGGCACGTCCACATTTGCATATTTAAGAGAACAGCGAATGGAAAGAGCAATGCTTTTATTGCGTTCGGGAACTAGTAATGTGACCGAAACGGCAGTTGCTGTTGGATACAATAATATTAGTCATTTTTCAGAGTCATTTAAAAAGAAATATGGAATGAAACCTTCTGAAATTTTGCGTATGTATTAAAAATCCGTTATACCGTATACTCCTCCACCATTTGGTAGTTGTATTTTGTCATAATCATTATAATTACAATCAACATCCAATTGGAAATAATTTTTTATGGAGGAATTTAAATGAAAGAGCGGAATGAAAGTCATTTTTGGATATTTGTATTAATAGGAATCTTTCTTATTATAACAACAACTGGTTTCGCCCGTATGGCATATGGAATTATACTGCCATTTATGCAGGAAGGACTTCACTTATCTACGGCTCAATCAGGTATGCTAGGAACCATACTTTTTTTAGGTTATTTATTAACTGTAGGAACATCTGGAATATTTACTATCCGTTTTGGCGCAAAATCAGTTTTATTAATAGGCAGTTGGTTCGTCGTTATAAGCTTAATGGGATTAGCGTTTGTTTCTTCGTTTTGGATAGTTGCTTTTTGTATGCTATGTGCTGGAGCTGGTAGTGCTCTTGTATATACACCACTCATGTCAATAACGGTAGGGTGGTTTCCAGACAAAAGAGGAACTGTAATGGGACTGTTATTAAGCGGTGCAGGTATAGGTATGCTATTTAGTGGAATAATTGTTCCTTATGTAGTGCGCACATTTCCTGAGTATAGTTGGCGTGGTGCATGGTTTTTGTTTGGAGTTATTACATGTATCATTGTATTTGCCGCTTCAGTTGTTTTGAAAAATCCAGAAGTTACTGAAGATGAGCAAAAAATGAGTAATAAATCGTTTTTATGGAAAACGAAAGAACTATATATCATTGCATGGATGTATTTTATTGTTGGTGTTGTATATTTAATTCCAAATTTATATCAAACTAGTTTTATGATTGATAGTGGTATCTCAGCATCAATTTCGGGGACTGTTTATGCAATTGCTGGCATCTTTTCAATCGTAGGAGCATCTGTCTGGGGATTTATTTCGGATCGAATTGGTATAAAGAAGAGTTTATGTAGTGCGCTTTTATTAGCTATTATAGGTGATATGGCTCCAATTATATTTGGAAATATAACTGGTTTTATCGTGTCGGCAATTATTTGGGGTTCTAGCCTCGGAGGTATACTATTATTAATTCAAGTTGCAGCTTCAAAGCAAGTATCTCCGAAATATGTCTCAATGGCAATTAGTTTTATATCTGTTTTCTATGCAGTTGGGCAAATGATTGGACCTGGAATTGCGGGCTGGGTTATTGGGAGAAGTGGTTATGCATTAGCTTATGTATTAGGTGCTTTCGGTTTCTTTATGTGCATATGTATGGGGTTATGCTTAAAAAGAGGAAATCTTACAAACTCAGCGTATTTAGAGAAGTGAGTATTGTCATGAAATGAATCTTTTTAACAGGAGGGAAGAAAAATGGTCCATGTGAAAGATGTATTAGCAGATCAGTTATTAGCAAATGCAAATGATCCCAGTTGGTATATGCCATTTTCAGATGCAGTTAAGGATTTATCTGAGAGGGAAGCTTTCTGGAAACCGAATGAAGAGAGTAATAGTATAGCTGAAATCGTACAACATTTACTGTATTGGAACTCTACGTGGCAAACTAGGTATAAAGAATCAAATGTTAATGCAGTACCCTCTATAGGAGATAATAACAAAAGTTTTATGCTTTCAGATAATCAAACTTTCGATGAATTACGGGAAAAACTACTAGAAAAACTGTTACAATGGCAAAATCTTATAAATGAAGAAAAGGTTGAAAGTGATGTAGTAGGATTTCCTGTTTCTGCAAAGTGGTGGGAAGTGTTAGCGAATGTAACAACTCATAATGCATATCATATTGGCCAAATTATTTACATCCGAAAATTACAGCAGAGCTTTGATAATGAATAAGATAATAGTTCTCAAATTAGGTGAACAAAAGTGGCCAAAACGAGACAGATGTCTCATTTTGTCCACTTTTTTATTATGAAAGAAAAGAGAAAACCTATTAAATCAAGGATTAGAATTTGGCACGGTACTTGCAATATAAAAGATGATCAAGAAAATAGGAGGGCTGGACATGTTAAAAACAACTGAAAGTAAAGGGAATGAAATTACGAAAGAACAAGCTCGTTGGATGTATGAAAAAATGTTAGAGATTCGTAAGTTTGAAGATAAGGTACATGAATTGTTCGCGCAAGGCGTTTTGCCAGGTTTCGTTCATTTATACGCAGGTGAAGAAGCGGTAGCAGTTGGTGTATGTGCCCACTTAACGGATAGTGACAGTATTACAAGTACACATAGAGGTCATGGACATTGTATCGCAAAAGGTTGTGATTTAAATGGTATGATGGCTGAACTTTTCGGGAAAGCGACAGGATTATGTAAAGGTAAAGGCGGTTCCATGCATATTGCGGATTTAGATAAAGGAATGCTTGGTGCTAATGGCATTGTAGGCGGGGGTTTCCCACTTGCTTGCGGTTCAGCATTGACAGCTAAATATAAAGGAACAAAAGATGTAAGTGTTTGTTTCTTCGGTGACGGAGCAAATAATGAAGGAACATTCCATGAAGGGGTTAATTTAGCGGCGATTTGGAAGTTACCAGTTATTTTTATTGCAGAAAATAACGGTTACGGTGAAGCAACTACATTTGAATATGCTTCAAGTTGTGATTCTATTGCGGATCGTGCAAAAGCTTATAATATTCCAGGCGTTCAAGTAGATGGAAAAGATCTTCTAGCTGTATATAAAGCTGCTGCAGAAGCAGTGGAACGTGCGCGTAATGGTGATGGTCCAACAATTATTGAATGTATGACATATCGTAATTACGGTCATTTTGAAGGTGAAGCGCAAACATATAAAACATCAGAAGAAAAAGAAGAACATTTAAATGAAAAAGATGCGATTGTGAATTTCCGTAAGCATTTAATTCATGAAGGTTTATTAACGGAATCTGAACTTGTTGATATGGAAAAAGCAGTAGATGATGCAGTACAAAGATCCATTGAATTTAGTGAAAATAGTCCATACCCAGACGATGAAGAATTATTAAAAGATGTATACGTTTCTTACAAATAAGAGGAGGGTGAAAAATTATGACTAGAACAGTAAGTATGTCAACTGCAATTAATGAAGCGATGAAAATCTCAATGCGTCGTGATGAAAATGTAATTTTAATAGGTGAAGATGTTGCAGGCGGTGCACAAGTTGATCATCTGCAAGATGATGAAGCTTGGGGTGGTGTTCTTGGTGTTACGAAAGGACTTGTACAAGAGTTTGGCCGAAATCGTATATTGGATACACCAATTTCTGAAGCGGGTTATATGGGAGCTGCGATGGCAGCTGCTGCAACTGGGTTACGTCCGATAGCTGAGTTAATGTTTAATGATTTTATCGGTAGTTGTCTTGACCAAGTATTAAACCAAGGTGCGAAATTCCGTTATATGTTTGGAGGTAAAGCAAAAGTACCCGTTACAGTACGTACGATGCATGGTGCTGGTTTTAGTGCAGCAGCTCAGCATTCACAAAGTTTGTACGCATTATTTACGAGCATACCAGGTATTAAAGTTGTTGTTCCTTCCACGCCGTATGATGCAAAAGGCTTATTATTAGCAGCAATTGAAGATGATGATCCAGTAATCTTCTTTGAAGATAAAACACTTTACAATATGAAAGGTGAAGTGCCGGAAGGGTATTATACAATTCCTTTAGGAAAAGCAGATATTAAACGAGAAGGTTCTGATGTAACAATTGTCGCAATCGGAAAACAAGTTCATACAGCACTTGCAGCTGCAAAGCAATTATCGAAAAAGGGGCTTGAAGTAGAAGTAATTGATCCACGATCTTTATCACCGCTTGATGAAGATACTATTTTATCATCTGTTGAAAAAACAAATCGTCTTATCGTTATTGACGAAGCGAATCCAAGATGTAGTATCGCAACAGATATTGCGGCAATTGTAGCGGATAAAGGTTTTGATTTGTTAGATGCACCTATTAAACGAATTACAGCACCACATACACCTGTTCCGTTCTCACCACCACTTGAAAAGTTGTATTTGCCAACGCCAGAAAAAGTAATTGAAACTGTATCAGAAATGATTGGAGACCAATCTTTATTACATGTGTAATAAAACGATGAGAAGGGAGAGAGACACATGGCTGTAGAAGTTGTAATGCCGAAGTTAGGTATGGCGATGAAAGAAGGTATTATTACGAGCTGGAATATTAAAGCAGGCGATAATGTAGCAAAAGGAGAACTGATTGCTAGTATTAATTCAGAAAAAATTGAAACGGAAATTGAAGCGCCAGCTGATGGTACGGTACTTGATATAGCTGTAAGTGAAGATGAAGGAGTGCCGCCTGGTACTGTAATTTGCTACATCGGTAAACCGAATGAAAAAGTAGAAATGCAGGAAAGCACACATGTTATAGAAGAAAAAACATCTAATATAGAAGTACAAAATGTACAAAATCAAGAACCAAATGGGAAAGAAGTATCGAAGCAAAGAATTAAAATTTCACCTGTAGCGAAGAAAATTGCAAAGTCTGAAAATCTGGATATCAAGGCATTAGTTGGTACAGGTCCTGGCGGAAGGATTACAAAGGCAGATGTATTAAAGGCGCTAGAAGAAAGAGTAGCAAATCCAGAAGTACCTGAACAAGAAGAAAGTACAGTCGTTCCTGTTACTGGTATGAGAAAAGCAATTGCGAGTCGTATGCATGCAAGCTTACAAAATAGTGCGCAATTAACGTTAACGATGAAAGTAGATGTTACAGATTTAGTTGCATTACATAAAGACATAGCGGAAGTTGTGCAAAAACGATACGAAAACAAACTAACCATTACGGATTTCGTTTCTCGTGCTGTTGTATTAGCGCTTAGAGAGCATAAAGAAATGAACAGCGCTTATATAGATGATGCCATTCATCAATTTGAACATGTGCATTTAGGCATAGCAGTCGCATTAGAAAAAGGATTAGTCGTTCCAGCTATTCGCTTTGCAAATAATTTATCTTTAGTAGAGTTGTCTAAAGAGATTAAGGATATGGCACAAAAGGCGCGAGCAGGTAGCTTAAGTAGTGATGATATGCACGGAACGACATTTACAATTAGTAATTTAGGTAGCTTTGGTATTGAATATTTCACACCTGTATTAAATACACCTGAGACTGGTATTTTAGGTATTGGCGCAATTGAACATGTTCCTGTATATAAAGGGAAAAAATTTAAAAAAGGTAGTATGTTACCTTTAAGTTTAACATTCGATCATCGTGTACTAGACGGTGCACCAGCAGCTGCATTTTTACGCACAATTAAATATTATTTAGAAGAACCTATAACAATTCTTTTATAAAGAGAAGGTGAGAGAATGAGTAAATTAGTTGTAATTGGAGGCGGACCAGCTGGATATGTAGCGGCAATTACCGCGGCTCAAAATGGAAAAGAGGTCACTCTTATTGATGAAGCTGACCTTGGCGGAACGTGTTTAAATGTTGGGTGTATGCCGACGAAATCATTGTTAGAAAGTGCAGAAGTGCATGACATTGTGAGAAAAGCGAATGATTATGGGGTTACGCTTAATACAGGAAGTATATCAATTGATTGGGATCAAATACAGGCAAGGAAATCACAAATCGTAATGCAACTCGTCCAAGGAATACAATATTTAATGAAGAAAAATAAAATTAAAGTTGTAAAAGGAAAAGCGAAATTCGAAACGGATCATCGTGTGCGAGTTGTACAAGGAAATAAAGAAGAAGTAGTGGATGGAGAGAGGTTTATTATCGCAGCTGGTTCCGAACCTACAGAATTACCATTCGCTCCGTTTGATGGAAAATGGATTTTAAATAGTAGCCATGCGATGTCTCTTGAGAGTGTACCATCTTCATTGTTAATCGTTGGCGGTGGTGTAATAGGATGTGAGTTTGCAAGTATTTATAGTCGCCTTGGGACAAAAGTTACGATTGTTGAAATGGCACCGCAATTATTACAAGGTGAAGATGAAGATATCGCACATATTTTAAGAGAGAAATTAGAAAGTGATGGCGTAGAAATATTTACAGGAGCTGCTTTAAAAGGATTAAATAATTATAAGAAGCAAGCTTCATTTGAATATGAAGGTAGTATCCAAGAAGCTAACCCGGAATATGTTCTCATTTCTGTCGGCCGAAAACCACGTGTACAACAATTAGATTTAGAAAAAGCAGGGGTTCAGTTTTCAAATAAAGGGATTGCTGTGAACGAACATATGCAAACGAACGTATCACATATTTACGCAGCTGGTGATGTGATCGGTGGAATTCAGCTTGCTCACGTTGCCTTCCATGAAGGAACGACAGCAGCATTACACGCAAGTGGAGAAGACGTGAAAGTAAATTATCACGCTGTGCCTCGATGTATATACACAGCTCCAGAAATAGCTAGTGTCGGGTTAAGTGAAAAAGGTGCAAGAGAACAATATGGTGATATTCTCATCGGAGAATTTCCTTTTACAGCGAACGGAAAAGCTCTTATTTTAGGAGAACAAGTAGGGAAAGTAAAAGTCATTGTGGAACCTAAATACCAAGAAATTGTAGGGATTTCTATTATCGGTCCTTATGCAACTGAACTTATTGGTCAAGGAACCGTAATGATTCATACAGAAGTTACCGCTGATATAATGAGAGATTATATTGCAGCACATCCAACTTTATCTGAGGCGATTCATGAAGCGTTAATGCAAGCAGTAGGACATGCTGTACATGCTTAAATAGAAATATGATAAACCACTATTCTCTAAATGAAAGAGAGAATAGTGGTTTGAATTTTTATAGAAGAAATTAAATGTCTTATTACTATTTAATTTCAATCGCTGAAGTAATATCGTTCCAATCAGCAGCTAAATTAGCAGTTTTACCGTACCAATCAGCATGTTTAAATAAAACGCCTTTTCCATATCCTTGTGTTGAAGTGTGCTCCCAAAGTGTCGTTGAATAACTTGCAGAAGGTGACGCTGTACTTACAGAAGAAATTCTGTCATTCCAGCTAGATGGTAAGTTTTTAAATCCGCTGCTCCAGTAAATGTATTGGCCACCTTTATCTTTATGTTCATAAAAATCAGTACTACCAGCACCGCTACCTAAAGGATTAATTTTATTTTTAATTGCTTTTTTATCCTTTTCAATATACGCATCTAATGTTTCACGACTAGTAAAACCATAAGCTAGCCAATCCCCATTTTCATTTTGCTCTGGTAATACCATAGTAATTTGGATATTTTTCTTATCCTGATCATTTAATTTTGCAAATGAATTAACATTTTGTTCATCCACTTTTAAATAATCAAATGACTTAATTGTGTTGCTTTTTTCTTCAGCACTTACCACACCTAGTCCTCCAGTTAATGCAAAACCCGCTACTAATGTTCCTGCTACTAATTTCTTCAACATATAACCATCCCTTTTTGTTTGAATTTTTGTACAGGTGAATCTTGTACAGCTAAAATGTATTCTAATTTTATACTTTTGTAAATATTCTGAAGTTTTAGAAAAAATAGGCGGAATATTTACAGTTTTACATTTTTTCTTTAGAAAAAATAGTTATTGGAATGATATAATAAGTGGATATATTGTTTTTACTGGATTTAAAAATGTTTTAGGAGAGGTGTCATTGAAATATTTTACAAGAGATTGGTATAAAAAAATGCAAGTTTTAGAATTTGTAAGTTTTATAGAGTCTATAAAAGAATGGTCAGAAATGGATATACAAAGTTTAAAGGAAGAAATAGAGGAAAGGAAAATAGATTTATTAAAATTCCTTCCTGAATCGATATACTCAATTATACAAAACATCACAATTAATTCAGAATACCCATCAGGTGAACTGAAAAAACGTATGCAAAAGTGGACAACAGATTATGAGAAAAGAGTGGCACAATTAGATCAATTATACGTAGAATATTTTAATTCCATTGAGAAAAAACTTCCGTCAAATGTCGCTCAGTTACACAAGACATCACTACACGATAGTGTAATTAAAGTAATAAAGAGAGAATCAGAAGATACTTTGTCTATCGTATTAGATTGCAGTGGTACTTTTAGTGAATTTGATAAACTTGAAGTAACCTTTATAGGAGTAACAAAGTGTTCTATGCCGGAAAGCTTTGAAAATGCTTGGTGGTTATATCATGAAATAGCTCTTACTGAAGATGGTTTTGAACTAGGTGTTTTATTTGACTCTCCATTTAGAGAAGTGACGATTTGCGCGGCAGATGTATTACTTGTGAAGAAATAATGTTGTATGGAGTATTACAAACGTTTGACATAATAAAAAAATAAAGTTATTGTAGATAAATGAAGTCTACAATAGGAGCTGTATTATGAAATATTCTAAAGCTACAAATTATGCTCTTCATACAATGCTTTTTCTGGCAAAGGCTACACCAAATAAGTTAGTTAGTGTTCACCAATTAGCAGAAATGCAAAATGTTTCACCAACGTACTTGTCTAAAATACTAACTAAGTTGACGAAGGAAGGGATGATACATTCATCATCTGGTCCAAAGGGCGGTTACTCGCTTAGTAAGAATTGGGAAGATATTTCATTTTTAGATATTATACATGCAATTGAAGGTAAAACATCATTGTTTGAATGTTGTTTACATGACAAACCTGGATGTTTAATTAATGAAGTAATGCTCGCAGCAGAAGAGAAAATGGAAGAAGAGTTACGAAATCAAAAAATCGTAGATCTTGCGAAAAAAATAAAAGTGGATTTTTAATCTGCTTTTATTTTTAAATTAATTAAGGATAAAAAGACTCTTCGATATCTTTAATTGTAGTTAGAAAATGATATGAAGAAGGAGAGAAGATGATGACTAAATTTTGGAATGATCGATATAAATCAGATGAATATTTTTACGGGGAAGAACCTAATACATTTATTAAAGAACAAGCATTTCGTTTAGCAAATCACAATAAAGTAATAGCATTTGCGGAGGGAGAAGGTAGAAATGCTGTATTTCTAGCAAGACAAGGGAACGAAGTAACAGCTATTGATTATTCGGAAGATGGATTAGAGAAGACAAAAAAATTGGCAGAGAAGCATAACGTAAACGTGCATACAAAAAAAGTAGATTTATTAGCTGATAGTTTGCCAGAAAATGAATATGATGCAGCAATTATGGTATTTGGACATTTTCATGATAATTATAAAAAAATGATATTAGGTAAAATGATACAAACGATAAAGCCTGATGGTTTAATTATGTTTGAAGTTTACTCAAAAAAACAAATAAACTATAGTACTGGTGGACCAAAAGATGTTGATATGCTGTATGATCCAATTGATATCCTTACTTGGTGTGAAGAACATAAGGTAATTCATTTCTTTAATGGCGAACAAGAGCGAATTGAAGGGAAAGGGCACACTGGTTTAGCTGATGTTATTCAAGTTGTTATTAGAAAATGAATATAAGTGTTAATGAAAGTTAAATGTATGAATGTAAAAGACCAGTCATGT
>NZ_JBNLYC010000133.1:0-11280 GCF_050172015.1 Bacillus sp. GMa5/1
GCTTGAAAAAAATATAGTTGATGAGATAGCCTTAAACGACAATTCCCAACAAGCTTAATACACATTGGCTATGATGAGTTAGACCAAATTTTGTGAAACAGTATACAACAAAAAGGGAAGAGGCGATAAATATGCAGTCAACGGAAGCGCATATGAAGGAAAAACAACGAAGAGAAAAAATAGAAATTATATTTAGTCACAGGGTAAAAGGGGAGAATTTTTTTCACGGTTCTTCCTATCAATGGAAAAACATTGTATATCAAAATTATAATAGGATACAACAAAAAGAGTTGGAAATTGAACAACTCATTTCAAAAATGGAAAAAGAAGGGATCCGTTTTACGCAGCACCGTTCCCTCATACACTATCCCGTCATTGATTTCGTAAAATATATAGCTAAGATTTATAAGGAGCCCCTCGAAATAAAATAATCATATTTATAAAAGGTTTATTTCCGGGGGTTTTTTTAACTTAAAACCAGGGGTACCGCCCCATTTCCATCAAGATAAAGTTTTATAACACCCCCAAAACGAAATTTTTAGGTTTTATTGTGAAAAAAGCCTATTTATCATTTTGGGGGTGACCTGTTTTCTTAGGTTGATGGGATACCGCCATCAACCTAAGAAAACAACATGCTAGGAGTATACTAGATTTTATACAGTTTTTCTACTAATCCAATAACCCAAAAACCATGCCAGGATAGGAATGTATAAAAAATGAATAGAGTTATCGAAAAAGAAAAAGTGGATTACACCACTACTTTCCCTGCTACCCTACTACTAATAGTTATTTAAAACAAACCAGGTAATTTAACACTTAAATATTTAGGAAGAAGGCTCAGAATGAAATTAAATAATGAAAAAGATGGCATTGTGTTTGCAGTACTTTCTTATATTATGTGGGGTATTACTCCAATTTACTGGAAGCTTATTCAACACGTATCTTCAGGAGAAATTCTAGCACAACGAGTCTTTTGGTCCTTTATTTTTATGCTTGTACTTTTATTTTTCATGAAGAAATGGTCTACATATGTTGAATTCATGAAAGAAATTGTTAAAAATCCAAAATTAGTTTTGTCACTTATTATTGCTTCTGTACTGATTAGTTCAAACTGGGGTATCTTTATGTGGGCAGTGCTTAATGGAAAAATATTAGAAGCAAGTCTTGGTCAATACATTAATCCTTTAACAAGTATGTTAATCGGTGTAATCGCATTAAAAGAAAAGTTAAGTGGTTCTCAAATTCTTGCATTTATATTAGCAGGCATTGGTGTATTAACACTAACGTTCCATTATGGTGTGATTCCTTGGATTTCTCTTAGTTTGGCGCTTACCTTTGGATTTTATGGTTTAGCCAAAAAAATGATTAAAACAGATTCAGTCATTGGATTAACACTTGAAACGATGGTAATTTCGCCTATTGCGTTAGTATATTTGACTTACTTGATGTTTCAATCTCAAATACAATTTTTCAATTCTGTTTCAACCAGTTTATTATTAATAGGGAGTGGCATAGTAACAGCTCTACCACTTTTATTATTTACAAAGTGTGCTAAAAAAGTTTCATTATCTATGCTTGGTATTCTCCAATATATTTCACCAACTCTGTCACTAATAGCCGGTGTTTTTCTTTATAACGAAACGTTAACAAAAGCTCATTTTATAGCTTTTACCTTTATTTGGTTAGCCCTTGTAATTTATACTTTTTCTTCCATAACAAAGTCAAGTAAAGAGAGTAAAAAATAAATGAGTTTAACTTATAAATAATGAACTACCTGTAACGAAAATTATGTAAATAAGCTGTCCATATGGGCAGCTTATTGTATTTTTGCTTAGCGTTTTTTTGATGCATGTTGAATTGATGGTATTTTTGTACCAAGTACAAGTATGAATGCAACAAGTGCTAATCCTGTACATAGAAGAAATAGATAATAGAATGAAAATGATTTTATTACCCAAAGATCTAATACTGGTCCTAAAGCCATGCCATTGCTTCTCCACGAAGAGATCGTGGAATACATCAATCACAGCCTTTTCTATCGAACTTGTAGCAACTGCCCAGCTGATTCCATGGAAAATATGTAAAATCACTAAGCATATAGCCCCTGTTATCCAAGTATAAAAATACATTGTCTTTACAAATAATACTCAAACATTTTTGCAACCTTTTCTTTTATTTTTTCTTTTATAGATAATTGGTTGACGTCAGAGGATGTTACTTGCTTTGAATTTTGTAAGTCTGCATTAACCACTGGCTTTATTCTCGAAATATAGATAGGGTCATGAATATAACAGTTCATTTCCTCATTTAAATGAAACGAACGTGAATCAAAATTCACGGTCCCAACCATCAATACTTTTTCATCAATCAAAAATACTTTACCGTGTAACACCCCATTTTTGTAACCATATACTTCCATCCCCTGTTTTAATGCTTTTCGGATATATGGATATGCTGCTTCTTTAACTAATAGTGCATCCGAATGAGGTGAGAATAGAATTTTGACACGGACTCCCCTCTTTCTTGCATCTACTAATGCGTTCCAAATAGTTCTGTCTTTTGGTATAAAATAAGGTGTTAATATAATAATGGATTCTTTTGCTTGTTGAAACAGCATTTTATAATCTTGCCCAAGTTTTTCTCCACTATAATATGCAGTAAATCGTTGCGAGGTTGCTCCCTTTTCCTTTACCGCATTGTGTATCGGAATCGGTTTCTCTGAGTTTCTCTTCCAGTCTAATACAAATTGTTGTTCTAAATCTTGAACTCCTTCTCCTCGTATTTGAAGATGATAATCTCTCCAATAACCAAGTTTTTCTTTTTCTCCCAAATACTTCTTTCCAATGTTGAATCCACCAATGTAACCAACCTTTCCATCAATAACTGAAATACGACGATGATTCCGATGATCCAAAGAAGAAAAAAGATAAGGGAAAGCAGGTTTATTGTAATATGTAAAATGAACTCCTTTTTTAACTAATAATTCTCTTTCCTTTTTCTTTAGTAAAATTCCACCTAACCTGTCCAAAGCATAGTATACTTCTACACCTTCTTGACTTTTTTTCCGCAATAACTCTAGAAACTGATGGCTTACTTTATCATCAGCAATAGAAAAAAAGTTAACATGCACGTAATGCTTTGCTTGCTCTATATCTGAGAATAGTTGATTGTTTAACTGTTTCCCATCTGTATACAAAATAATATCACTTTGACGCATAGGGTATTGACTAGATTTTTGGCTAAATACCCCATTTTTTTCTGCTATCGTTCTGTCAATTTCACCCCAAACAAACAGAACTAAACATCCACCGATAAATAAAAAGAGGAATACTCGGAAAATTCTTCTTATCTTTTTCAGCACATTTAATCTCCTTTATATATTATCGTTTTATTTCTGTTAGTTTTTGTTATTGGGACAAAACTATTCCATGCATCTATTAGCTAAAAAAATCCCTCTTTGAATGATTAACTATAAAATTTCTCATTCGCATAACCCTAAAATTGGAAGTCGTACAATGATAATAAAATAGGCACTCTATATTTTGAAGTACATTTACAAGGAGGAATACTACATGACAGTAAGTACTAAACTTAAACAAACTATCGCTGGATTAAAGAGTGCTCAAGCATGCCTAGAAGGATTTGTTCTTGATACTGATAACAAGCAAGCAAAACAATTATATAAAGGTGCAGCACAACAAACTCAAGAAATTATTGAATCTTTAAATCCTCGTCTTCAACAAATTGAACATGAAGAGCCTCAGTACAAGTAATAACATAATACCTTTCACATAGAATATCGTCCCCATGGAAGAGTGCCCAGCTTAAATAACGATTATCATAATGCTAATTATGATTAAAGGGTCTCACCATATTGCCATCAATTTAAGAATTCAAAATTACCCCAAAACGAAAAAATGAGTTCAACTCTCATGGACACCTATGAAAAGATAAAATTTTCGTTTTTGGGGCATTTCAAAATATTAGCTTGATTGGCATAGGGGTACCGCCACATACCCATCAAGCTAAAGATGTATATTTCATGCACTTCCGTTCTTGATGCTCACATGCTTGATATTTTTATTTGTTTTTAAAGTTTGCTTTTGATTAAAAGGGAAAATACACGCTATAAAAATAAAACCCCAATCTCTCCATATTAAAATCGAGAAATTGGGGTTTAGTCACGTAACAATATTTTTTATTTAAAACAAATAACTAATTAATAATCCTGCTGACAATAAGAAGCCGAAAATCGTATTTGTCATTGCTGTTGATTTCATTGCGATGCGCATATATCCGGGATCCTTTGCCCCTTTTTGGAAACTTTGAATCGCAGAAATTGGCTTTCTCAAACCTAGGAACATAACTAATGCCCAAGGGCTTATATAACCCATTAATACAATTACGGCAATCCATAAATACGCAATGAAAAAGGCTACCGCTAGTGTTACCACAGCTTTCTCTCTCCCAAGGAGGATTACTAATGTCTTTCTTCCACCTTTAATATCTTCTTCGATATCTCTGATGTTATTCGACATATTGATTGCACCGACTAAAATTCCAATTGGAATGGAAATCAATACACTTTCAATCGTTACAGTATTCGTTTGAATAAAGAAAGCAATGAGTACAAAACATGTCCCCATTAACAATCCAGAAACTAATTCTCCAAACGGGGTGTACGCAATTGGTAGTGGACCACCTGTATATAAATAGCCAACTGCCATCCCAATTAAACCAATAACCACTAACCACCAACTACTATTCATACAAATATAAATGCCAATAAAAGCTGCTACTACATACAATAAAAGCGCAACTGTTAACACATTTTTTGGCTTCAATCCATGACGGACAATTCCACCACCGATGCCAACGGATTCAGCGGTATCTAATCCACGTTTGAAATCATAGTACTCATTAAATAAGTTCGTTGCTATTTGCAATGCTAAACATGCAACCATCATCGCAATAAATAACAGCCAATCAATTTTGGCAATATAAAGTGATGCCACTGTTCCTAAAATTACAGGAGAAAACGTCGCCGTTAATGTATGTGGGCGCGTCATCTTCCATATTAATTTAGCGGAACTAATTTCTTTTTCTGTCCCCATAACTCTGTTCAATCTCCCTACATTTTAAGTATAAATTACTAGCAGTATCTTTCTATCTATTTCCTGCCACGCATCCATTCATTATATCAATAAATGATTATCCTTTCTAACAAATCTACTTTTAATAAGGTGAAAAATTATAAAATGAAACTTTAATCAGTAGGAGTTTTGTCACCCCCACTGATTATTAGTACATATCCATTGGTTTTTTACGGGCAGCCCTCCCATTCGTTGAATTTTGTGGTGGGAGTCTTACTGCCCGTTAATGCGGGATAAAAAAGAAGTCAAATTACTTCCAAACAACACCTCGCCTCTCATATTCCATTCTGTATTCAACGGCAGCCGCAATTTTAGGGCTTGCGAATCTTTCCGTGATCCAAAGTCCCAAATCAACTCCTGAAGTAACTCCTCTTGCAGTGATAATATCCCCTTGATCCGCAATTCTGTAATGAAGAAGCTCTGCCCCGTATTCACTCATTTCATCCTGTGCCAAATAGTGCATCGTTGCCTTTCGACCGTTCAATATACCAGAGGCAGCTAATAGCATACCTCCTGTACACACACCAGCAACAATTGTTCCTGCATTGTGCATCTCGCTAATCATTTCGGTCAAAGTACCAAGCTCTGCTTGCTTTCGTGCCCCATGCTCTGCTTTATGATTCCAGCCACCACCAGGTACAATTAACAAATCTGGCCTATTATCCATTCGTAAAAAATCATGTAGTTTAACCGTAACTCCAAATGAAGTCGTAACTTCTTGTTTTTGTTCACTCGAAACGAATTCAATTGTAAATGGAGCCCCTTCTTCTATCGCTCTTTTCAGTACCTCAAACGGTGCGAAAGAGACAAGTTCTCCGAAACCATCAAACAATACTATTTGTATTTTCATTTTCGGACACCTCATATGCTTTCTTTTTTAAATTGTAGATATATATAATGATTGGGCAACCTCAAAGTGTAAATTGTAAAGTATACCTAGATTATTCAAATAAAAAATAATATCCCACATAGTTAAATACATTTGTAAACCCTACATTTTCCACAACTGCAACAGAAGGCTTGTTCAATTCCATACAGTCCCAATATGGAATAATATCATTCTCCAAACAATCTTTCACAAAACTATGCGCTATCTTTTGAGCTAATTTTCTCCCTTGGTGACCTTTTATCGTTTCAATATCTATACAATGTATATTTGCAAATACAAAACCTGAAAAACATACACTTACAATTAGATCATCATAAACAACGCAATAACCGATTCCCTCATCGAAAAAACAATCCGGTGAAGACCAAAACTCTAAAATTTTTGATTGTAAAAAATCAATATTCTTAAATGTATTGTTATTATTTTCATAGAGAGCTTTACTCATTTTCAGCACAGTATATCCCTGTTCAAATTTAGGCTCATGATGATTGTCATAATCCTCTTTTCTTAGCGTATACACTCTTTGATTCCAACTCTTTAATTTACGGTGCTGAAATATTCTTTCAATTGTTTTGTTCCATTTTGAATGATTACCGATTCCTTCAAAGCAATCTAGTCCTACCTTCCTCGCCTCAGGTACTATTACATTATTAATAAAATGATTCATTTCTTTATTAAACTCTTCATTTGCAGAATCTCCAATGAAGAAGAATCCATCATTATTACCTAACCAAATAAGTCCCGAATTAGGAGCAGTACTATTATCTACAAATATACGACCAGGGTTCACTCCTGCAATTACAGCACGTACCTCTAATTGACCTTGTTCATTCACTAAACTATTACACCTATAAAAATCATTCTTGCTTAGTTCACAGATCATACGTTACATCCCCTTTTTTAAACTGTTCTATTCTAACTTTACCACTTTCACATAATATTCTGTATTATTTTCAAGAGTGGTTTTAAAGCGATGCGATAAGTAAATGAAATACATAATAAAAAAGAGTCAATCCCCTATAAGATAGAAGATTGACTCTTTCCTTTATTTACTCCCCTGTTTCAGAAAATCGCTTTATACGTTCACCAATTTCATCACGAACACGTTGAAATTCGGACCACTCTTTTCCTGCTGGATCATCAAATCCCCAATGAACACGATTTACATGCGGCGGGGTAGATGGACAAACAGAATCCGCATGACTACACAGCGTAACGACTAAATCAGCACTATTTAAAATGTTTGCATCAATTATATCTGATGTTTGATTTGTTATGTCGATATTTACTTCGTTCATTGCTTTAATTGCATTTGGATTTACTCCATGTGCTTCAATTCCTGCAGAATATACATTCCATTTATCACCTAAATATTGTTTGCCCCATGCTTCTGCCATTTGGCTTCGGCATGAATTTCCTGTGCATAAGAAATAGATTGTCTTTTTGTTTTCCATGTTGTTTTCCGCCTTTGTTTTTAAATTATGCTGGTTGATCATTAAAATATTTACGCTTAAACCAAAAAGCGACGTTTACAAGTGCAATCATTACAGGTACTTCAACTAATGGTCCGATAACTGCTGCAAATGCTGCGCCTGAATGAATACCAAACACCCCAACTGCTACAGCAATTGCTAACTCAAAGTTATTACTACCTGCTGTAAATGCTAATGTTGTCGTCACCGGATAGTTTGCACCAATTTTTCTTCCCATAAAGAAAGATACAAAAAACATTACAATAAAATAGATTAATAACGGAATCGCTATTCTTACCACATCTAGTGGCACGCTAACAATCATCTCTCCTTTTAAAGAAAACATAATGACGATCGTAAATAGCAATGCAAGTAATGTAAGTGGACTAATTTTAGGTATAAACACCTTTTCATACCACTGTCTTCCTTTTAACTTAACTAGTACAAAGCGTGTCAACATACCTGCTATAAAAGGAATTCCCAAATAGATAAATACTGATTTTGCTACTTCTATCATTGTAATATCGACAATAGCACCTTCAATCCCTAACCATTCTGGAATTACAGTTACAAATACGTATGCATAAACTGAGAAAAAAAGCATTTGGAATACCGAATTAAAAGCAACTAAACCTGCCGCATACTCTTTATCTCCATCGGCAAGATCGTTCCAAACAATGACCATCGCAATGCAACGTGCTAACCCAATCATAATGAGACCAACCATGTATTCTGGTTTATCAGGAAGAAAAATAATTGCTAACACAAACATAAGTACCGGACCAATAATCCAGTTTTGTACTAAAGATAGAACTAACACTTTTACATCTTTAAATACTCGGCCCATTTCCTCATAGCGAACTTTCGCTAATGGTGGATACATCATTACAATTAAACCAACAGCAAGTGGAATAGACGTCGTTCCAACCTGTAATGTATGTAGTCCGTCTACTACACTAGGAAACACAAACCCTAAACCAATCCCAACAGCCATAGCTAGAAAAATCCATAGTGTTAAATATCGATCTAGAAAAGATAAACGTTTCATTTTATTTTCCATCTCCTATTAACAACAAGAATTTTGTTCTACTACGTTAGAAGTCGTACAACAAGATGGATCTTCAATTTTATGAACATCACTCTGTGCTTTTGTATAAAAGAATTCCCACTCGTTCCCGTCAGGATCTGTTACCCAAAACTTATCTTGTACTGCATAGCAACAAGTCGTATCCATCTCATCACGTGCAAAGAACCCTTCTTTTTCTAATCTTTCTTTATGCAATGTAATCTCTTCAGCTGTATCCACTTGGAAACCGAAATGATTTACTTGGTTTCCCTTCACTTCATCTCTTACGTTCAGCGTGAAATTAAGTCCTGGCGTCTCTAATAAAAATTTTGCATAATCCACCTTCACCTTAACTGGTGACACACCAAATACCTTTTCGTAAAATTCAATAGACTTCTCTAAATCCGTAACGTTTATACCGACGTGAACATATCTCATACCTTATTCCTCCTCTTTATATATTATTAATCAATTTTTTTTGATTAATGACTCAAAATTTTAACAGCAACTACCTTTACCTGTTTTTCTAAAGATACAGCACAATTCTTCTGATAACAAATTATTCACTTCCGCATCATTTAAATCATAATAACTCCACGTACCTTTTGTTTCTTTTACAATTAAACCTGCGTCTAATAAAATCTTTAAATGATAGGACAGCTTAGATTGTGTCATTTCAAAAACTTCTGTCAAATCACATACACACGTCTGGCCCCGCTGGCAAAGCTCATACATGATTTCTAAACGTTTTTGATCAGCCAACGCTTTAAACTTTTTCTCATATAACTGAAAATTTTGTGCCACTGTAGTTCACTTCCCTTCATCAACTTTTTTTGATGTTTATAGTATATACGCTAGTGAGTTTATTATGCAACTTATTAATCGAATTTTTTTGATTTAGAAAAACTTCCTCCCATTATATCTTTGCTACAACTAAAAAGGACCCTAGCCTTTTCAAAAATGAAAAACTACGGTTTTTTTTACAACTTAATAGTTACAATATTTCCGAGAAATGGAGTCTCTATAACTATTTTAAATTTTAATTTGATCATTATAGAGTAGTGCCTCATCACCATCAATCTAAGAAAAACAAATACCCCAAAATGAGAAAAATCGATATAACTCTTGTTTTTGGTGCATATTCATAAAAATAGTTTAAATCCTTAAGTTGATGGTTGTGGGGCGGGCCCCATGCCCATCAAGCTAAGATTTTAAGACACCCCCATAACGAGAATTTTACTTTTTTACAGTTATTTATGAAAATTCCGCTTGTTTTTTCATTTTTGGGGTGCTAGACCTAAAACTTCAGCAATATGCATAGACTGAAACATCTAGTTTTCACGATATAATTCTCAGCTAAATTCGAAAAAAAGAGCTTGAATTCCCAAGCTCTTTTAAATATTACTTAATAACTTTATAACCACCATTTTTCCTGTGGAATTAAAACTGTTTCAATATCAAAGTTATTCTCAAACCATTCCTTCATCAATGTTTTATGGACCAGATATTCTGATGCAGAATGGGAAACGCCGATTAAAGACATCGAAGTATTAGAAACATAATCCATCATTTGTTTGTATCTTTGTTTACCATATTCGTTATCAATATGGCAATGGATTTCGCCAGTGATATAGGCTTGAACTCCTCTTTTTTCAGCTTCCTCCATCCAACTTACTTTGTCGCCACAACCTGCAACGATAGCTATTTTCTTTACGTTATTTATGTTCTTACCTTCAAAATTAACATATGGAATATCGAATATTTCTTTTAAGTGAGAAGTTAGTTCACTTGTACTCTTTTCTTCAATGTTACAAATTAGAACTAGGTCTTCATTATTTACATAAGAAAATAGTAACGTGTTTTTAACTTAAAAAATAGTCTAAAACCTTAAGGTGACAGAAAGCAATCTAGTTTCTTACAGAATTAAACTAAGGACATTGTTTAACACATGTATTGCTATGATATATGCAAGGGATCTTTTAGAAATAAGATAAGCCACAGTAAATATCACCGAGCCTGGTAAATAAATAGCAAAATCGGAAAGGTTTTGTGAATGAAGAACTGTAAAAATTAGAATGGAAATGATTGATGCAATAGCAGTACCAACATAACTAGAAAATCTATTTACTAATATATGACGAAATACAATTTCCTCGACTATTGGACCTGCAACACCAACTAAAATCAATGCAAATATAAAAGGTACCTCTGAAGCGGCTTGATTAACGGCATCTTGATTCACTGACTGATCTGTATTTACTAGAAATTTCGTAACAAATTTTTCTAGAATTCCCGTAAGTAAAACCACCATAGGAATACTTACTACTTTCAAAATTGTTTTCTCTTTAAAATAAGAAAAACTTTGAATAATTTCTTTCCTATAGAAACTTATACCTATAATAGCAGGTACAATAAAAGCGGCGGCAGTATTGGCAAATTCTGATTCAACTAAATTTACATTAGTTAAAAGTGATACTCCTACTAATATGAGGACGCCAATCTGAAGTATTACAAACATTGTAAAAACTACTAACATAATAAGATCTTTTTTATTCGTTTTTATAAAGTTCACTTTATTATCCCCCTAATTAAATTGCCTAGAATCTTTAATTTTTCTTTCTGCATAAATTTCTCCTTTTAAATATATTCACACATGATTCCGGACCATTCGGTCCGGAATCTAATGATACTATATGTCTC
>NZ_JBNLYC010000134.1:0-11221 GCF_050172015.1 Bacillus sp. GMa5/1
TTTATATACATATATTGTATATTATTAAAATAAAAAAACCTACTACATGAATATTCAAGAGTAAGTTTTCTATCTCATTATTTCATTATAGACAAATGCATTATTATTTGTTGGCCTATTGGTCCCATTCTTCTAAAACCTTTATCTTGGAAGCCGACTTTTGCATATAAATTTTGTGCAGGAATATTTCTTTCATTCACAGCAAGTACAACTTCATTTTTTATTGGAAAATAACGTTTTACAAACTCTTCTAATAATAACAATGACTTTTTAGCGAATCCTTTTCTTTGTCTATTGTGATTAATAGAAAATGATGTTAAAAGTAAAGCATCCTCATTATCTGTGAACTCCTTTACTCTATCTCCCGTTTCCAATGCGAAAAGACCCACCGGTACCCCATTGTAATCTAAAATAACAATCACATTTTTTGTACGATCACTTTTTGCTTTCTCCAGTAATGCGCTTGGATCTGATGTAAACTGAACTTGTTCACTTGGTAAAGTAAATGTTTGTATAACTTCTTTATATTTCTCCTTATACGGAACTAATTGAATTTCCCCTGTGTGTATGTTCATGCTAAACTCTCCCATTTTTTAGCTTATTAACTTATACCTTGCTGTGCTTTTGAATGCACTCTTCCATCTAAAAAGGTAATTTCAACAAATGAATTTGGATTGTTTCCTTTCCAAGCAAAAATTTGTTTAATTTGTGTAGAATGTTCTACCCCTTCTTCTATAAGTAAATCTCCTTCAAAACCAATTAAATCTTTCACTTCTGTATAAGTCATCCCTTCATTTATACTCGAAAAATGATTTATATTGATAGACTCTTTCTGTTGCCTTTCCATCACAGTAGAAGAAGTTGCTGTTTGATTTTTCACTTCTTTTCTCTGTTCACACGCTGTCATACTGAAACCTAAGCATAAACTAAACAATATACATGCGCTTTTTTTCATCATAACAGTTGTCCCTCCCATCATAATTAAACCATATTTTTCCTTAAAAATAAACTGAATATTTAATATTATATTTAAAAACCTCGTACAATTAAGTACGAGGCTAATTTCATTTATTCAAATGATTATTTGATTGATCATCCTGTTCTTTTCTTAACTCTTGTTCTTCATCTTTTGGTAATTGTTTATCATTATCTTTAATTGGATTCGTTTCTCTATTTTCTATCATATCATTTGGAACTTGTGGCATTACTCGGCCCACAATAGCGGCTAATTCATCTAGTATACCTTCACCTGTTTTTCCTTTTTTAATTTGCTTTCCGATTTGTTTGAGCCGTTCATACGTATCAACATCTGCTACAACGACTGCATTAGCACCGTCAGGGTCATTTTTTAAACTTTCTGCAACAGAGTATTTAATTGATTCAACTCGAGTTCGATCAAGTTTTGCTTTTACATCAATACCTACAATAGCATATTTTCCAACAACGACCGCTGTTGCATCATTCACACCTGGCACACTTGCTGCTAAAGATGCTAAATGATCTGCTGCTTTTTCATTTGGCTTATTTGATTTATTCGTATAATTAACATTTTTCATTGAAACATTTTTTTGTTCCGGCTTTTCGTTTGGATTGTCTTTTTTTCCAATACTGCATCCAGTTATAACGAAGCAAAGCATCAATATATATATTAGAGTTTTCATTATTTTCACCACTTCACTATTAAGGTTTAATCATAAATTTTTTCAACAGCTTGCATTTTCTTTACCTTTTCCTCGGCCCCGCTATTAGCATTAATGAATATTTGGTACGTATCTTTTCCTAAAGTGCCTACAAATTCATAGCAAAGCACTTCATTATGCAAATCATTGACTACTAAAGCTTTACGTTCTTCCATGACTTTTACATCCGGATTGATTTTCTTTCTTGCTTCTGCTGCAGTTAGCTTTGCCGATGGAACTGTTCGCTTTTGATGTGACGCTAAATATTCTTTTGCGGAGAACCCAACGATAGAACCATCATCTAAAGCAATTTTCATTTGGATTGCTTCTGGATAAATTCGTACTCCATTTTCATTTACTACATACGTAAATACACCAACATTATCATATTGAGAGCTATCATAAAGCTCCATATTATTAAACTTATGGTCCTTTAAAAATTTCAAACCTTTACTACCTGCATCGTTTAAACTAACTTTCTGTTCTTTAATTTCGCGGTTATTCATAACCCAAATTGGATATCCGCCTTTTCCGGTAATATCCATATAGAACTCATTATTCGTTGCTTCATCTTTAATTTTCACACTATAGAAGGATTCTTTCGCACCTTTTCCGCTTTTCTCAACATCTACTTTTTCATTTCCTTTTAAATTCAAAAACGATTTGGCAATTTTCGCCGCTTCATCTTTAGAAATTGCCTTTCCTTCCGCTTCAAATCCGCCTTTTTTATTTTTTTGCGCACTTGTAAAGGTCGGTCCGAAGTTTGTAGAAGAATATGATGTTACGTTTTTCTCTACAGTTTTCAATCCATCAATAATTGTGTTATCTGCTGGATCGCGATTTGATGCAAGTGCCATTTCTACATCCATCCAGCGTAAATTATTTTTCAAAACAAGATGTTGTACTTTTCTTAGTTCATCTTGTATATTTCCTGCATTTGAATATAAAGTTTGCAACGTTTTATATTCTTGCTCATTTAACGGTTCTTTTTCTAAATCACGAATGGCTGCACGGTAACTAAAATCACCGATATTCGCTAAAAATTCTTCCGTTTTATTAAATGGCATTAATGTTAAAGGAAGTTGCCCTACATCTGAGCGAGCTTCAGATGTTAAACGCCATACATCCGCTAATGCAGGTGATAAAGATGATCGTGAATTCATCGCAAGTGTTGTTCCAATTTTATCGTGTAATAAATCGACTTCGTATGCTAAATCATGGAATGCACGTTGATAGCTATTTTCCGCTCGAATTAAAACTGCATTTTTCTCTTGGTGCTCTTTATAGCCCCAATAGCCTGTTCCTACTACACCGACTGTTAATAATACAATGATAATACCTCGTAACATTGTCCCACCTCCGCTCTATTTACAGAAAATATGTTTACCGATTTTTTTAATTTGTGGACGAGTCCAAATCCATTTACTAGTCGCGGTATCTGGATTGAAATAATATAAAGCATTTCCTGTTGGATCCCATCCGTTAATCGCATCTAAAACTGCTTTTTTTGCTGTTTCATTTGGCGTTAAATATATTTGCCCATCGGCTACCGCTGTAAATGCTCTAGGCTCAAAGATTACACCTGAAACAGTATTTGGGAATGACGCACTTGTAACACGGTTCAAAATGACAGCAGCTACTGCAACTTGTCCTAAATATGGTTCACCGCGTGATTCTCCGTATACTGCGTTTGCCATAAGCTGAATATCATTTTGAGAATAACCGTTCGGAACATTTGTCCCTTTATTTTGAGGTGGTTTATTCTCTTGTGCAGTGCCACCGCTATTTCCTTTATTCGTTGTCGTCCCTTTATTAGCAGTTGACTTGTCATACTTCGTTGCCTTCACGAGCATTTGCTTCGTTTTAGCTCCAGCTAAACCATCAACGGGTAATCCGAATTTCTCTTGAAAATTCCGAAGTGCCCAATATGTACCCCATCCGAAAACACCATCCACTTTTCCCGTATAAAACCCGTTATATTTCAAACGAGATTGCAGTTCAATGACATCTTCGCCAGATGCTCCTCTTTGAATAACTTGATTAGAAAAAGCTTCTACATTCTTTAATTGTATACTACTGACCATTAAAGACAGTCCTATGAACGCAAGTAAAACTGCTATTTTAAAAATAGCTTTTTGGCGCATAATTTTCCCTCCTTAATTACGGAAATGATTTCTTGGTTATGTTTTGTAAAAGCCTCGCTTTTATGTAAAGAAGACAAAAAAATCCAAACTAATATCGTTGAAAAAATATGTAAACAATATAAAAAAGGATAAAAGGAGTTCATCATGAAAAAATTGTTAAAACGTGTCGCACTTGTCATTCTGTTCCTAACAACATGTTCAAATATATATACAGGCTCATCAATTGTTCATGCGCAGCCGCCGTATGCCAAATGGGGTAAACTTGCCGTAGAAAAGACGAAAGAACAATACCCAAAAGCAGAAATTATTGACTATCTTCATATAGGTAGAAAACCAAAAACAGTTCAAATAACTGTTGAAAAATTTAAATTGTGGTTACGTGAGAACGGAAAAGAATACGGTGTTTTTGTTGATGTAGAATTTGAAACGAAGACGGAGAAATTTATAAAGTTGTCGTTTCAGAAGACGAGTAGATAAAGTGAAACCTTAATCAGTGGGGGTTTTGTTCATCTCCCACTAATCATCAGCCCTCACCAATCGGACTTTTACGGGCAGCCCGACAAATAGCTGGATAAAGTGAAACCCCCACTGTTAAAAACAGACACAGTGGGGTTCTTGCATTTCTAAAATTCTTTTCTAAAGTTTCGATTCCCTAAAAATCTTACCAATATACAAATAGCACCAATTACAACTGCTATCCCTATACTGTATAAAAGTACTTTACCATATCCACCTATTCTCGGATCTAAAAACGGATATGGATACCAATTCACGATTGGACCACGTATTAAGCTATATACAACGTAAAAAAACGGGAATAAAAGCCAACTTGCAGCTTGTTTCCAAGTGATTTTCTTAATAGGTGGATTTAAAATCCAATCTAAAAGCATTGTAATCGGCATGATATAATGTAGCACAGTATTTACCCATGGTATTGCCGTTTGAAGTGACTCTTCTAATCCTCTTAGTAACAAAAAATAAACGAGTCCTGTCGTAAGTATATATACCGTCGCCGCACCACGAAGTATACTAAACTGCTCTGAGCGACCAAATGTAGCTGTTCCGATACTACTTAAAAGGAGAATACATGCAACTAAAATGTTACTTTCGATAGTAAAGAAACTAAAAAAGTTAACTGGATTGAACGGTTTCACTTGTGCCCTGATTATGAATTGCGTAATAATGGCGCTACATACTAGAAGACTTAAACAGAATCTAAATAAAGATAAAATTTTTTCATCCTCCATACATTCCCTCCTTTTCTTATATATAATTAGAATTTCCCTGTACATGCTCAATAAATAGTTTTAATGGAACGAGCCCACGTTTTGGCATATGACTACTTATAATAGCTACTACTTCTAACTGAGGAATGATAACGATGTATTGTCCGCCGTATCCCATAGCGAAATATATACAATACGGTATGTGAAATCTTTCGGTATGTAATACCCACCAGTGATATCCATATGTGCCGACATGTTCATATGTTTCAAAATGCGCCCTACTTGACTCTTCTAACCATTTCGCTGATACAATTTCTTTTTCATTCCAATATCCATTTTGCAAACATAATTTTCCTAATTTTAATAAATCGGTAGATTTCATTTTCATACCGAAGCCGCCGACATATATACCCTGCGGATCTTGTTGCCACTCGTATTCGTTAATTTCTAATGGATTAAATAAATATTTCTTTGCAAACCGCTCTGTCGACATTCCAGTAGCTTCTTGAATAATATAGCTCAGTAAATGAGAAGAACCTGAATTATAATTCATTTTTGTAGCAGGTTCTTCAATTATTGGCTTTTCTAATATGTACTGTACCCAGTTCTCTGATTCTACAAAGTCATTTGGGAATACTACTCCATTCCCAAACTCTTTCCAGTCCTCACCAGTAGTCATTGTTAATAAGTGATATAGTGTTAAATTATGTTTTCCCCTAGGTACATTTTCAATCCACTCTGTGATCGGTGTATGTATATCATTTATATAGCCCTTATCAACTGCAATACCAATTAATAAAGATACGATACTTTTTGTAATCGAATTTATTTTATATAAGTTATTTGCACATTCGGGTGTTTTATAATACTCAGTTGTTAATTGTCCTTTTTGATAAACAAGAAATGTATTCACTTTTTTCTTTTCGAATTTATTTTCTAGTTGCTTGAAATCCAAAAACTTTACCTCCATTTAAATAGTTAATCCATTTATTATATCTTGTTCCTTCATTTTAAACATAATTGTGCTCAAATAAAAATAAACCTGTCAGCCATAATGAACTGACAGGTTTATTTTTATAATTTTGTACGAACATTCCAAAGCTCTGGGAAGAATTGTTGATCAAGTACTCGCTTTAAATAAGAAACACCGGAGGATCCACCTGTACCCATTTTATGTCCAATAATTCTTTCTACTGTTTTCATATGACGGAAACGCCATTGTTGTAGCCAGTCTTCAATATCAATCAATTTTTCAGCAAGCTGATATAAATTCCAATATTTTTTCACATCCGCATACACTTCTAACCATGCTGCTTCTACTGTTGCATCTTCTTCATAAGGCTGCGTAATATCACGGTTTAACACATCTTTATGAATAGGGAATCCTTCTTTTACTAATGCTTGAATCGCGACATCATATAGACTTGGTGCATGTAGCGCTTTATGAAGTCGTGCATGTAATTCTGGATCCTTTTCATAAATTTTTAATGCATGTGGCGTTTTATAGCCAAGTGCATACTCAATCATACGATATTGATACGATTGAAAACCTGAAGCTTGACCGAGTGAATCACGAAACTCAATATATTCTGATGGTGTTAATGTCGCAAGAATATCCCAAGATTGAATAATTTGAGACTGAATTTTTGATACACGTGCTAACATTTTAAAAGCTGGTTGTAATTTATCTTGTTTAATAGATTCAATCGCCGCATTTAGCTCATGTAAAATGAGCTTCATCCAAAGCTCACTTGCTTGGTGAATAACGATAAATAACATTTCATCATGATGGTCTGATAATCTTTTTTGAGAAGATAGTAAACTATCTAATTGTAAATATTCCCCATACGTCATATTCTCTTTAAAATCCGTATGAATCCCTTTTTCCATAATTACTTTTTCATTTTCTTTCATATTAGCCAAACGCCCCTTTTATATGATTCTACTTATATTGGTCTAATAACGGCTCGAACTGGACTTCCATCCGCATCAGTTAATGCAAGTGGTAATGCAATCAATTCATAATCACCGTCTGCTACATGATCTAGTACGACATTTTCTAAAATATGAATTCCATGTTTAAATAATTGATGATGCGCTGCTAATTCTTTATCATCTAGCGGATCAACTGATGGGACATCTACTCCGATTAAACGAATACCTTTCTCCGAAAGAAAAGGTGCTATGTCTGCACGTAAATGAGGGATCACATCTGGAAATTCTTCAGCTTTTCCATGTGAAGATGTACGTAATAATAATCGTTCTACACCTTCTAAATGAAAGCTTTCTAATTCCTTTTTTCCGATGCTTTCAAGATTAGAAACGTCAATAATCCGTGCTGGGCCAACATAAACTTGAACATCTAAATCCAATACTTTCTTTCCATCATTATCAAAATGAAATGGTGCATCAATATGAGTGCCTGTATGAATACTCATCGTTAACTTTCCAACATTTACTGAGCCACTTTCTTCTTTTGACCATGAAACTTCATATGAGAACGGTGTGTCTCCTGGCCACGTTGCAATATCATTATTTAGCGGTTGTGAAATATCAATCCACTCTGATGTTTTCATGCTTATGCCACAACCTCTCGCTTATTTTCAAACTGTTTATACTCTTCTTCTTTCATAATTTTCTTTAATATTTGTACAGATTTCCACACTTCTTCATATGTGTTATATAAAGCGACCGGCGCAAGTCTTACTCCATTAGGTGCTCGGAAATCAGGGATAACTCCATTTGCTTTTAGCGCTTTACAAATACGTGCTGCTTCTGCATGTTCTAAATATATGTGCCCGCCACGTTTTTCATCCTCTAATGGATTTCCAATTGTAAATCCGAAATCTTTTAATTCGTGATCAATTAAATTCAGCATATATCTTGTAATATGTAAAGATTTTTCGCGTAAACGTTCAATACCAGCATCTTTAAACATTTCAAGAGAACCAATTAAAGGTGCTGTACTTAATACGTGCGGTGTACCAATTTGATAAGCACCTGCATGATCGGCAGCTGTTAATGTATGCTCCATATCAAACTGTTTATCTTTTCTAGAACTAAACCATCCAGACAATCCTGGCAGTCTATTAAAATGTTTACTATTTACATAAAGACCTGCAACACTACCCGGTCCTGCATTTAAATATTTATAATTGCACCAAACAGCAAAATCGACATCCCAATCTTTGAAATGATGCGGAATAGATCCTATTGAATGGCATAAATCAAATCCAATGTGAATGCCGCGTTTATGAGCTTCCGTTGTTAAACGTTTCATATCAAGAATTTGACCACTTCTATATAAAACAGAAGGTAATAAAATTAAAGCGATATCATCTTCCATCGCATGGATAATATCTTCTTCAGAAAGTGTTCTACCATCTCGGCTTTTCACTCTTACTAAATGCTCCTCTGGATCTAATCCTTTTAAACGAATTTGACTTTGAAGTGCATAAATATCTGATGGGAAAGTCAATTCATCCGCAAGTATTTTTGTACGTATTCCTTTCGGCTCATAAAACGTCGCAATAACTTGGTGTATATTCGCAGTTGTGGAACCGGTTACAATAGTTTCTTCCGGTAAAGCTCCAATAAGAGGGGCTGTAAGTTTACCTAATTTCTCTGAAAGGAAAAACCACGGATGCTCACCTTCTGTCCAGCCGTCAATACCATACTCTTTCCACGAATCTAGCAACGTAAGTAATGATTTCTCTGCTCTTTTTGAAAGTAGCCCTAATGAGTTTCCATCTAAATATATAGTACCTTCTTTTTTATAGAATTCAGTTTGAAAATCTTTCAGTACATCATGTTTATCACATTCAAGCGCATACTCATAAGTTGGTTGAAATGGTTCTTTATACATGGTGTCACCTTCTCTTAATTTTCTTTTTATTCTAACTAATTGAAATATATCACCTTAATTGATACAACGTCAATGATATTATGTCAGTTGACTTTATATATGAACTTCTTTTACAATACAATTATATTTTCAGATATTTCAGTATAAAGAGGTGATTCTTTGAAAAACAGTACCCTTTCATCAAGAAAACACCGCTCCTTAGAAACGAAGAAGAAACTATTACACTCTGGTTACACTATTTTTATACGTAACGGATTTCAAAAAACGACAATTACACAAATTATTAAACATGCAGAAACCGGATATGGTACAGCATATGTATACTTCAAAAACAAAGATGATCTCCTAATTAGTTTAATGGAAGATGTTATGAATCGTTTTTATAATATCGCTGAACGCTCTTTTTCTCCACAAACAAAAGAGGAAGCACGTATAATGATCCAAAATCAAGTTAGAGCATTCCTGCAATTAGCAGATGAAGAACGCGCTATTTTGCAAGTTGTAGAGGAAGCGATAGGATTATCAAGAGAAATACAGCAAAAATGGGATGAGATTCGGGAACGTTTTATAACAAGCATTAAACAGGATATTACTTACTCTCAAGAAAGTGGATTAGCACAACCTAATTTAAATAAAGAGATTGTAGCACGCGGTTGGTTCGCGATGAATGAATCGTTTCTTTGGACTATTATGCAAAATGACAAAAAGATTAACTTAGAGGAAATTGTGTATACGTTAACGGAGATGTATACGACCGGGTTATATAAATAGCACACCTTCAATAAATAAGGTGTGCTATTTTACATCTATAAAAATATATTATCCGGGTATGGTAGTGCTAAAGGAGGCTTTTCAGAAAATGAGAAATATTGTAGTTTTAAAGATTCACCATCTATCGATTTCAGTTTTCCACTAGTAATTTCACATTCAAACACAACAACAATATATTCTACTTGATCGCCATTCGGATATATATGACGGAACCTTTCCCCTCCAAATACCCCTTTTTGTTTTTTCACTTGTACTTTCAATCCTGTTTCTTCCCATACTTCCCGAATTACTGCTTCTTCTGGAGTTTCTCCAGGTTCAATTGCTCCAGCCGGCAAACTCCAATATTCTCCGCCAGGATATTGAAATAAGAGTTCTCCCTGCTCGTTTTTAATAACTGCAGCTACACTTGGCATGAATATTAGTTCATGTCCTAATTGCTCCCGGATTTTTTTATAATATAGCGACATCGACATATAATTCTCTCCCACTCCATTAATGAATAACTGTATTTTCTGACATATATTCTATAATAATACCAATAACAATTTCTATATAGAAAGGATAAGAAAATGACCCAAGTACAACTAGTAAATAGCTTTCTATCATTTTTAGGAACGACAAAACAGCCTACTAGCTTAAAGTTTTTAAATGAGCTTATTAAAGCTCATCAAGAAAAAGTAAAAGAACCAATACACTTATCAAATATGAAAGAACTTATTTCAAGGTCTAACGATTGGCATACATCTCCTGTATTAAAGAAAATTCAGATTTTCGGTTATATCGATGGTATTCCAACTTCTATTAATGATAATGTTTTAAAACGATATTTCCAAGGTAAGAAAAGAGAACAAATCATTACATCTTCTGAACTTAATTATTGGATAACAGAAAGATTTTGTGTTGATAAAGAAATATATGAAAGAGCTATTGAGATTTTCAATGAAAATTTTTCAAACAGTAAAAGCGTTACTCATGAGATTGAGTAACGCTTTTACCTTAATATATTTTTAATATTAATCTTCTTTATGATAAGCAGCTTCTACACATTCTGCTAGACGTTCCATTTGTTCTATAGTTAAACCTCGTGAAATCCAGCCTGTTAACTTATACATCATTTTATAATAAAAATTACTAGGTTCATATTCTGAAATTAATGTTAGTGCTGTACCTTCCTCATCTTCTTCTAACATATAAGTCATTGCTGAATATCCTTGCTTCATTTCACTACCAAGTGAAATAATATGCGGTGCATTGTATTCAAGGATTTCTACTTCAGCCTCGAATATTTTCTTACCGACTTTTTGAACAGTAATATATTTATCTCCTACACGTGGATTCTCTTTATCCATATTTGAAGGATAGCGATTTTCTATTATAAACGTATTCCATTCTTTTATTTTTTCATCTTCTATTATGTAGTCACATACAACATCCAATGGTGCTTTTATTACTATTTCAATTGCAAAACTCATTATACTGCCCCTCTCAAATACCCTATCCATTTCTATTTTAACTAAATCATTATGCCATATTTTA
>NZ_JBNLYC010000135.1:0-11216 GCF_050172015.1 Bacillus sp. GMa5/1
TTTCTTTAATTTGCTCCAGTTGCTCTTCAATTTGTAAATTTAAACTTTCATAGGAGAGAAAATTAGAAACTTCAATAGTAATTGGAAATAAATTTCCTCTTACATGATAAAGCACGACAATATGTTTTTCTTTAGAAATATGATATAACCACGTTGCAGTCGCTCCTATTAAATCTACAATGTGAGTCAAATTTGAAAACAGTTCCGTTTTCCTTTTTATCCTAAGTTCTGTTCCTTGCACATCTTTAGGTATTTTAATACTTCCTTCTACTTTTCCTAAAAATTCTTTTACCATCTCATTATAAGAAATTGCTAATTTCATATTTATGTAAATTCCTCTCTTAAATATAATAAAGGTGTGAAAATTCACACCTTTTTCATCCCTTATTAAAGGGCAGATTCGTTCAATTCATAATCAGTAGCGGAGATACCCCCTTGATTAGAATTGAACTTTCTCCTTATTCGCTTTTAAACTCACCAATAAGCTCTTGTAATTCCTGAGAAAGCCAACTTAAAGAAGTCGCTAATTCTGCAATATCTTGTACTGATATTTCTTGCTCTTTCATGCTTTCTTCAACATTACTACTGCTGTTGGCATAAGTATTTGCAATATGTGATAATTCATTTACGACTTGAACAATATTCTGGCTATTTTGTAAAATGTCACTCGAATTACCGGAAACAGCTTTTACTTGATCTGTAACAGATTGCGCTGATTTTGAGATTTTTTCAAAGAAATCTCCACTACTTTGAACAAGCGAAATTCCAGTTTCTACTTCTTTTGAACCTTTTTGCATGGAAACTACAGCATCTTCTGTCTCAGCTTGTGTTTCACCAATTAATTTCGCTATATCTTTTGCAGACGCTTCCGTTTGTTCTGCTAATTTTCGTACTTCATCAGCAACAACTGCAAACCCTCTTCCAGCTGCTCCAGCACGTGAAGCCTCAATAGAAGCATTTAAAGCTAATAAATTTGTTTGATTTGAAATACCTGTAATTACAGTTACGATATCACTAATTTCTTTTGACCTTGTTTCTAACGAATAAATGATGGAAGATAAATCTTGTACTGCATTTTGGATTAAACTCATTTGATTAATAATTTGTCCAATCACTTCATTACCTTCAATTGAATGTTGTTCCATACCTTCAGAAGCAACCGCAACTTGTTTTGCAGCCCCAGTTATTTCTTCTACCTTATCTTCCATTCCATGTACAATTCCTAAACATTGTTGTACTGAAGTTTTTTGAGACTGTGCCCCTACTCTTAAACCTTCAATAGAACTTGCAATCTCTTGAACTGCCATGCTGTTTTCCTCTGTACTCGCCGACAATTCTTGTGAAGAAGAAGAAACTTGCTCAGCAGTTTGCCTTACTTTATCTATAATCCCTTTAAATTTTTCAATCGTGTTATTGAAATAAACATTAATAATTCCAATATCATCTGGTCTTTCTTTTAATTTAATACTTAAGTCACCTTCACCTATTTTACGTAACCCTTCTCGTAAATCTTTTAATGGAGCTAGCGAGTGACGCACGATAAAGAATTGAGTAATAGTCGCAATTGCTAATGAAATAATAATGAAGAGTAAGCCCTGTATCATAAACTTCTCTTTTGTAATAGGAACAATGGAAGCATCTAAGTCAGCCGCAATAATTGCAACAATATTGTTTTCTCCATCTGTAATTGGTTCTAATATTGTCACCCACGAACCTATTTCATCTTCATATACTTCTGTCATTTGAGCCTTTTTCGTATCAATCACTTTATCGTATGCCTTCATCCAATGAGCGGGTTGTTCATAATAATCTCCCGGCTTTATAGGGAACGCATTTGTTAACTCTGTAGTCAAACCAACGAGTTGTAATTCTCGCTTTTCATTCGGCTTTGCTCCTGTAACATACGTTTGTCCAACGCTTTTCAATTCTTTTGATACTTCATCTAATTTCTCTGTTAACTTTTCTTTTTTCACTTTTTCGGCTGTAGGATCTTTCGCCATGTCTCTAACTAATTCTACATCCAGTTTTTTCAATACTATTTCTCCTGTTTCAATAGACTGCCTTTCAAATAAAGACATCATACTATTTTGAAACATGTTGAAACTTAATGCACCCATACTTCCAACAAGTGTCAAAATAACTAATACGGTTAATAAGACGTTCTTTTGAAGGAACGATAACTTATGCCAATATTTTTTCATTAATATCCACCTTCCTTAATCAACATAAACAAAAAAACAAAATATATGAATATTTTGTTTGAAAATGTTTCTCAATATGTTCGAGAATAAAAAAAAGCCAATGTAAAAGCATTGGCCAAGACCAACCCTATCCGTCCGGTAACTGGCTAGCGTAGCCTTTCGACCTTAGCTCCTGTAGTTTTGCGTCCTCATGTTTCCATCAGTTTGCCTTTCTCGCTGAACGAGTTGAACGATATGGGAGTTCTATGAGAATTAATTTATTCTCTTTCAAAGATTACAACATATAAATCAAAATGTCTACTTATTTAGAGATATAAATACAAATTTTTAACGCATTGCTTTTTCAAAATAATTTCAAAAAGTACGTGAATGTTACTTTTTTTGTGTTATATAATAAAAATGTATAAATAACAAGGATTTCTTCGGGTATTTATTTAATTTTCATTCAAATTAAACTATTCGAATATATCTTAACTAATGAATTTCGGAGGTAGTTTATCATGTTTTGGCTACAATTTCTTACCTTGTTACTCTGTATTTTTATTGGTGCACGCCTAGGCGGAGTTGGTTTAGGAGTAATGGGTGGAGTTGGTATGGCAATACTCGTTTTTGTCTTCCACTTACAACCAACGGCGCCTCCTATCGATGTAATGCTTATGATTTTGGCAGTAATTACAGCTGCTGGTGCTTTGCAAGCCGCTGGAGGAATGGACTACCTTGTTCATCTAGCTGAAAAGGCATTACGAAAAAATCCAAAACGCATTACATTCTTTGCTCCAATTGTTACTTATTTATTCACACTATGTGCAGGTACTGGTCACGTTGCCTATTCTGTACTTCCTGTTATTGCAGAAGTCTCTCGTGAATCAGGGATTAGACCGGAACGCCCAATGTCGATTGCCGTAATCGCTTCTCAACAAGCAATTACAGCTAGTCCAATTTCAGCTGCCACAGTTGCTCTTTTAGCAATGTTAGCTGACTATAAAATCACTTTATTAGATATTTTAAAAGTGAGTATTCCTTCCACTTTCATTGCTTGTATGTTAGCAGCATTTGTTGCTAGTAAGATGGGAAAAGAATTAAGTGAAGACCCTGAATACTTAAAACGATTAAAAGAAGGAATGATTCCTAAGCTTGAAGAGAAAAAAGAATTTGTAGGTATAAAGGGCGCAAAATTATCAGTTATCCTTTTCCTTGTAGGAACCTTCCTTGTTGTACTTCTTGGTTCATTTGAAGCACTTCGTCCAGGATGGATAGTTGATGGGAAGTTAGCCCGTCTTTCCATGCCGAACACAATTGAGATGGTTATGTTAACTATCGCGGCTCTTATTATTATTTTCTGTAAACCAAATGTAGAAAGCATTGTATCTGGTAACGTCTTTAAAGCAGGAGCAACCGCAGTTGTTGCTATTTTCGGTATCGCTTGGATGGGAGATACTTTCTTTAATGGAAACTTAAATATGATTCAAGGATCGATTCAGCATTTAGTAACAAGTGCACCTTGGCTATTTGCTATCGCACTATTCATTCTATCTATTTTACTGTACAGCCAAGCAGCAACAGTTCGTGCCTTAATGCCACTTGGACTATCTCTTGGTATTCCACCAGCGCTACTGATTGCGATGTTCCCTGCAGTAAATGGATATTTCTTCATTCCAAACTATGGAACAATCGTTGCTGCCATTAACTTTGACCGTACTGGTACAACAGGTATCGGTAAATACGTATTAAATCATAGTTTTATGATTCCGGGCCTAATTGCAACATTTACTTCTATCGGAATTGGAATGCTCTTAATTTCAATTATGTTTTAAAGAAAAAGCACAAACCTTTATTTAAAAAGGTTTGTGCTTTTTTAATCAAATATTTGTTTAAATTTTGGGCAGTCTATTTCTTCATGTAGCACTTAAAATACTACACTTCCTTCCCTACAAACTTCTCTTTACTTCTTCAACTAATTTTCTCGTACTTTCATACGCAGATTCCGCTAAACTAATTGCTGAAATAACTGAAACACCGTCCGCACCCGCCTCTATAACTGCCGCTGTATTTTCAATTGTAATCCCACCAATACCAACGATTGGTACTGTAATTCCTTGTTCTCTAAAATAAGCTAATCCTTTCGTTCCTTGAACCGCTTTCGTATCTTTTTTCGTACTCGTTGGGAAAATAGGACCAACACCTAAATAATCCGCTCCATTTTCGATTGCAAAACGTGCTTCTTCAATTGTATGAGCAGATACGCCGATAATTTTATCTCCCATTTTTTCACGAACAGATGTAATTCCTTCATCATCTTGTCCAACATGAACACCATCTGCATCTAATTCAATGGCTAATTCTACATCATCATTTACAATGAAAGGAACACTATATTCCTTACAAAGCGTCTGCAATTCTTTTGCAAAGCGCACTCTATCTTCTCCGATTAAAGAACCTTCCCCCTTCTCGCGAAACTGAAAAATTGTCACTCCACCATCTAACGCTTCTTTCAATACAGCTAAAGGATCCCTCGTGCAGTTATTACTTCCCATAATAAAATACACTTGCAATAGCTTAGACATTTTATCTATTTCAATGCGTGCCATTTCTTTCACTCCCTCTTACTCTAACTCCACAATCTTCCCATACTTCTCAATATCACCTGAAGTTGTATTTGCTAATTGATTTAAAAATTCAATTTGGAAACTACCAGGCCCTTTTTCTACCGCCTTAGCAGCTGCCAGTTCCGAAGCTACACCATAAAACGTTAATGCGGCTACTGCTGCTTTTACATAATCTTTTTCCACTGCTACAAATGCTCCTATTACAGAAGTTAGTAAACAACCTGTTCCCGTAACTTTCGTTAAAATAGGGTGACCATTTCGAATAACAATAGTTCTCTCTCCATCTGTAACAACATCTTCTTTTCCAGTAATGACCGCAACTGTATTTAGTTCATCTGCTGCCTGCCTTGCAATACTTACAACATTGCCATTTCCAGTACCAGCGTCTACCCCTTTAATTTCCCATTTCTCATTAATAACATTTGCTATTTCAGCCGCATTTCCGCGGATAATTGCTAAATCTATTTCGGCTGGAATATGTCTCGCAACTTCTGTTCGATACGAAGTTGCTCCTGCACCAACTGGGTCAAATAGTACTGGCACATTGTTCGCATTTGCTGATTTACCCGCGAGTAACATCGCTTCTACTTCTTCAGGACGAAGTGTCCCCATATTTAATACTAACGCTCCAGCAATGCTAGCCATTTCTGCTACTTCTTCTTTTGCATACGCCATTACAGGCGATGCTCCAAGTGCCAACAAACCGTTAGCAGTAAAATTTGTTACAACAACATTTGTAATATTATGAACGAGCGGATTAGATTCTCTCACCAAATCCACTACTTTACTAATTTCTTTCATATTCATCCTTTTCATCTCCTAACTATAATGATGGGAGATACACAAAAAGACACTTTGCGCGTACGCAAAGTGCCTGAACATGTGCTTTTACACTCTCCCTACGCTGGCATTATCCAACAGGTTCAAATGGTCAATGACGGACTAGTCATACTCTCAGTTTGCATCCACAAACTCCCATGTGCTTATTATTCATCTACTTCAAAGTCTACTCTTATTCTACTAAAATAACAAGTTCTTTACTTTTCTATTTCATATAGAAGCAACCTATATAACAATAAACATAATCAAGTGAAACTTTAATCAGTGAGTGTTTTGTTCATCCCACTAAAAACCGATCAAATATGGAGCGAAACTGAATCTCAAGAAGATGTATGCTATATTTAACTTATGGAAATTTGAAAGGATGTTTTTAATATGTCAAAAAGCGTTGTAATCGCTGAAAAACCTTCCGTTGCACGAGATATTGCTCGTGTACTGAAGTGCGATAAAAAAGGAAATGGCTATCTTGAGGGTAGTAAATATATTGTAACTTGGGCTTTAGGTCATCTCGTTACATTAGCAGATCCAGAAAGTTATGATGTGAAATATAAAAAGTGGAATTTAGAAGATTTACCGATGCTACCTGAGCGTTTGAAATTAACGGTTATTAAACAAACTGGTAAACAATTTAATGCTGTAAAAAGTCAGCTACTTAGAAAAGATGTAAATGAAATTATTGTAGCAACAGACGCTGGACGTGAAGGGGAATTAGTCGCACGCTGGATTATCGATAAAGTTAAGCTAAATAAACCAATCAAACGTTTATGGATTTCTTCTGTAACCGATAAAGCAATTAAAGATGGTTTTGCAAATTTAAAACCAGGTAAAGCCTATGACAATTTATACGCTTCAGCAGTTGCACGTTCAGAAGCTGACTGGTATATCGGTCTTAATGCAACTCGTGCTTTAACGACTCGCTTTAATGCCCAGTTAAATTGCGGCCGTGTACAAACCCCTACTGTTGCTATGATTGCTAGTCGTGAGGATGAGATAAAGAACTTCAAAGCTCAAACTTACTACGGCATCGAAGCTCAAACAATGGAGAAGCTCAAACTTACTTGGCAAGATGCAAATGGCAATAGCCGTAGTTTTAATAAAGAAAAAATCGATGGTATTGTAAAAAGTTTAGATAAACAAAATGCTACTGTTGTGGAAATTGATAAGACACAGAAGAAGTCATTCTCTCCTGGTCTTTACGATTTAACTGAATTGCAACGTGATGCAAATAAAAAGTTCGGTTACTCTGCTAAAGAAACATTAAATATTATGCAAAAATTGTATGAACAGCATAAAGTACTAACGTACCCTCGTACAGATTCACGCTACATTTCATCTGATATCGTCGGAACACTTCCAGAACGTCTAAAAGCATGTGGTGTTGGAGAATACCGTCCCTTCGCACATAAAGTATTACAAAAGCCTATCAAACCTAACAAATCATTTGTTGATGATAGTAAAGTAAGCGATCATCATGCGATTATTCCAACAGAAGGATACGTTAACTTCGCAGCATTCACAGATAAAGAACGCAAAATTTATGATTTAGTTGTAAAACGTTTCTTAGCTGTTTTATTCCCAGCATTCGAATACGAACAACTAACGTTACGCACAAAGGTCGGCAATGAAACATTCATTGCACGCGGAAAAACGATTTTACATGCTGGTTGGAAGGAAGTATACGAAAATCGATTTGAAGACGATGATGTAACTGATGACGTAAAAGAGCAGATTCTACCTCACATTGAAAAAGGCGATACATTAACTGTAAAGTTAATTATGCAAACATCAGGTCAAACGAAAGCACCTGCACGCTTTAATGAAGCAACCTTACTTTCAGCAATGGAGAATCCTACAAAATATATGGATACGCAAAATAAACAACTTGCTGATACGTTAAAATCGACTGGTGGATTAGGTACTGTAGCGACACGTGCAGACATTATCGACAAGCTATTCAATTCATTCTTAATTGAAAAACGTGGTAAAGATATTCACATTACTTCAAAAGGTCGCCAGTTACTTGATTTAGTACCAGAAGAATTAAAATCTCCTACACTAACTGGTGAATGGGAACAAAAACTTGAGGCTATCGCAAAAGGTAAATTGAAAAAAGAAGTATTCATTTCGGAAATGAAGAACTATACGAAAGAAATTGTTTCTGAAATTAAATCGAGTGATAAAAAATATAAACATGACAACATTTCAACGAAGTCTTGTCCAGATTGCGGTAAACCAATGCTAGAAGTAAACGGCAAAAAAGGAAAAATGCTCGTTTGCCAAGACCGTGAATGTGGTCATCGTAAAAATGTATCTCGTACAACAAATGCTCGCTGTCCGCAATGTAAAAAGAAACTAGAATTACGTGGTGAGGGTGCAGGCCAAATTTTCGCATGTAAATGTGGCTATCGCGAGAAATTATCAACATTCCAAGAGCGACGTAAAAAAGAATCTGGAAACAAAGCCGATAAACGCGACGTTCAAAAATATATGAAACAACAGAAAAAAGAAGAAGAACCATTAAATAACCCATTCGCGGAAGCATTAAAAAAATTAAAATTTGATTAAACAAAAAGGTTCCTACCTCTATCGGTAGGAACCTTTTATTTTAGTGAATGATTTTACTTCCTTTTGCATTCTCAACGAATTTTTCACTCGATTTGTTAATTGGTGTTTTCAATAATAACGCAGCAACAATCATAACTACTACGAAAGCACTTAACACAAGTAAATCTCGCGTTACGATATCCCATAGCATTCCGCCAACAGTTTCACGAATTGCACTAATTGCGTATGTGAACGGTAAGAACGGATAAATTGCTTGGAAGAACGCTGGTGTCATTTGGATTGGGAATGTTCCGCCCGACCCTGCTACTTGTAGTACAAGTAAAATGATCGCCATCGATTTCCCAACGTTTCCGAAAATAGAAACGAGTGAGTATACGATACAAACGAAGACTCCACCAATAAATAAACTAAATAACACAAACCAGAACTTATCGACTACGTACGTACCGAGTAAGAATATATCTCCCATCGATACGATAAACGCTTGTGAAAGACCTATCGTTAAGAATGTTAATAAACGTCCGAAGTAAATTTCATGGCTCTTATAATTCGCGCCCTCTTCGTGTACTTCTACCGTTAATAATGAAACCATTAATAATGCGCCTACCCATAATGCAAGCACTGTATAGAATGGTGACATCGCTGAACCGTAGTTCGGCATCGCAAATAATTTATTTTCTTTTAAATTTACTGGATTCGCAAAGTAATCACTTTGCTTTTCAACATCATTTTTCAATAAGCGTATAATGTCTTTTAAATCCTCTTCAGATTCAAAATCACGAATTTTATCTGCTAATTCTTTAATCTTTTTCTCAGTCTCCGGCATTTCAGCTTTAATATCTGCTAATTTCTTTTTCCCGTCTACTAAGCCTTTTGATGAATCTTCTAGTAATTTTTTAACATCTGGAAGCTTTTTGTCTGCATCATTTAAAATTTGAGTTGTATTTTTCGACATCTCTTTTGTACGAGCAATTGCTGTATTGAAATTAGGTACAATTTCTGAATCATACGTCGATAATACATCTGTTAATTGAGCTGATCCGCCCTTCGCAGCGTTGTTAATACTTTCAATTACATCTTTTGTAGGTTTCTGGCCATTGTTAAGAAGTGTAATTCCCTTATTCGTTGCCTCTACACCTTTTTGTAAGCTGCTTTTCGCTTTGTTTAATTTTGCGATTCCATTATTAAGGTTTTTATCACTATTTACATCCGCTAAAACCTTATTTGTACTTTCTAGAACTGGAATCATATCATCAATTAAACCGATTCCAGATTGGAATTGACCATTTAAGCTATTTAAAGCTACTTTCGTTGAATCTAAACCGTTAATACCTCTATTTTGTACATCTTCTTTTGCTTTCTGTAAATCTGCTTTTGCACCTTCAAGGCTATTTTTTGCTTTATCATAATCTGCTTTTGCATTATCATATATTTGATTTGCATCAGCTTTAGCTTGATCTACCGCGCTAACTGCCTTTTTATAATCAGCTACAAACGTTTCATTGTAATCTTTTTCAGCTCGATCGATTAAAGCATTTGTTTCATTTAATTTCTGATTAATTCCATCACGCACATCTTGTTTAACTTCCTGACCTGTGCTAATTAAATCGTTTAAACGTTTAAAACGATTATTTAAATCTTGTTGTCCATTCTTAATATCCGTTAAATGCTCTTTTCTTGTTTTAAAGAAATTTTGCCCAAACTCAGTTTGAGCCCCTTGCTCTAAACGAGCCATAACATCAATTACATAAGAAAGATTGTCAATATGCGTTTGAAGATTATTAGATATAGTCGAAATATTTTTCTTAGCTATCTCTGGATCAACGCTTCCATTTTGCAATCCATCCATAACACTTTGTGCATAAGCTGTTCCTGCACGTGATGAGCTTAGAACATTATTTACTGTTTGATTAATATTTTGTGCTATCCCTTTATACCCATCACTATTCAACTTAGAAAGATCTGGTCTCGCTGGGAATTCAGGTAATCCATTCATTCCAGACAAATCAGGAATATTTAATTCTACACCTGGATTCATTAAAAAGTCAGTAAATGCAGCTGCACTATCCATAACGCCTTTTGCTGCCACTAAATCATTTCTTATCGTCCCTGGAGCATTTTTTAATGTTTGATCTTGTCTTGCAAAGAACTTATCTAAATTCGCCAACGCTTCCTGCCCATCATTTATTACACTCTCTACAACAGGTAAATCTTTCTGCGCTACTTTCACAACATCTTCTGCTCGAGTTGCATCATCTAACGCCTTATCCATAAGTGTATTCATTTCTGGGAACTGCGCTTCTAGCTTAAAGACAAGATCTTTTACTTTTTCGATACTTGGTAAGTTTGTTTCTAAATCGATTCCAAGGTCATTGAAAATTTTAAAAATCTCACCGTTTGCTGTTTTTACAAAGTTTTTACTAATTTCTTCTGTAATACCTGATGCACCTTTTGCTGTAATCTTCGGTGCGATCGCGTTTACTTTTTCATTCACATAGTAATCCAGTTCTGGTTTTTTCGGATTTTCATCCAGAACAGTTGCGATTTTTTCAGAGAAGTCTTTTGGAATCGTAATACTTGCATAATAATCCCCACGCTCAACTCCGTAAATTGCTTGTTTTTCATCTACAAATTTCCAGCCAAGATTTTTGTTTTTCTTAAGGGAGTCTACAATCTCTTTCCCGATATTAATATCTTTCCCTCTTAAATTAGAACCTGCATCTTGGTTAGAAACTGCAATGGGAACCTCTTTTGTATTTCCATATGGATCCCAAGAAGCTTTAATGTTAAACCATGCATATAACGATGGTAAAATCATTAATCCTAAAACAATAACAATTGCAGCCCAATGTTTGGCTACATTCCGTAAATCTGTCTTATAAATACGCCAAATTTGTTTCATAGAAGTTATCACCTAATTATATATTTTTCCTTCTTTAGAAAATGATACATGCATTTTGCAATTATATCACTTTCTACATCGTGTATTAACCAAAAACGTACT
>NZ_JBNLYC010000136.1:0-11170 GCF_050172015.1 Bacillus sp. GMa5/1
AACTCTTTCTTTCCAAACTCTAATACATGTATTTTCCCAATTCAAACATGTAAATATAAAAGCATCTTTATCACTTCCATCTATACTACCTAATAAAATATGATAAATATCATCTTCAAACTCTTTTTGTACACCATAGGCAATTGAAATAGTATCAAATTCAGGATGTAAAGAATATAAATATACAGGAAAATACATGACCTTAGGGGTATCTCCTTCTAAAACTACATACTTCTTAATAAACTCGTTTAATCTTTTCTTCATAGAAGTTCCTAATTGAGCTGTTTTAATACAATCGTTTGTTATATCACCATCAAATGGATTAACTTTCTTAACACCAGAATGATAATCCGATATAGCAAGATCATATAGTTTCCCTAAAAAATCCTCTACAGATAAATCACCATTCTGATACCAATCTAATATAGAAATACAACTAGCCATAAATAACCTCCAAAATAATAAATAGTCTAAATAATAACAGGTTTAAGCAGATACACTATGGGACACTACCTATAAATAATCCCATTCTCCTCTAACCAAGTAAGTAGTAAATTCCTTATTTATTCCTCTATCTTAGCAAGTCATTCCTCCAGGCCTTAAACAATCTCATGTTTTTCATCTTTTCTTCTTAATTAATCTTGACTGAAGGTCTTGAGGGTTTGCATCATGTGGGAACGATTAAGGAACACGGCTGGAAGGCAGATTTATCCCCTACTTTGAAAGACTACAAAAAAGTAATCAATCAAAATAGATGGATAAGCGTCTTGTTTTCGCCATGCGGTCACTTATAAGGTATCCGTATGTATAGACCCTGTTCACTCAGCGATTTTCACCGCATACATCCTTTTACTATGGCTTGTCCTTGTAATATCGTCCCTACACGACAAACTGAATGTACTCCCTAGCACCGTAATGCTAACGATAACCACCCGAACCTTTTAGGGATTCGTCCCTGGGCACGTTCTCACCCACCCTCATCAGATGAACAGGAATCCAATGAGGGGTGCTGTTTTTGTAGGCGCATACTCTGTACCCCCTGCACGACCAACAGCTAGCCACGCACGTAACACGTTCCTCCTATATGTATAGCAGCACGGAATTACGGCTTATCAGTTTTTATTTACGTGGTATCAGGCAATTCCACGCGAACAAAAAACAAAAAGGCATCTCCAATTCCTAAATGGCCTGTAGATCCACAAGACTTCTAGGTTTAGAGATGCCCGATATATATCTTTTGGACTACAAAATAATCAAATCTAGTATTTACTAGTTGATATTTATCCAAACAATAGATAAAATGGGTATATCAAAGAAGCCTCGTGAAAAGGCATAGTTGTTTAAGGTAAGTGTTGGTGCACTACTTAAACGTTAACACTGTCGTTGAATACAGTTTTTCTAGTCAAGTGGTGGTACACTTGCTAGAGAAAGTCATTCCCGCTATCGGTTGGCGCCAATAGCATATGGGAGTGGCTTTTTGTTTTGTGTTCATATTCAATTGTTTTGCTCAATCTATTTATGTAGATTTGATTTATCAAAATATGTTTTGTTTTGTAGAATGTTGCTTGTTGTGTACTACGTTACAACAAGCTTTTTTCTTTGTAAATACCTCTATAATCGTGTGTTTATCCTTTGATCTATTCAATCAAAGGATAAAAAGATACAAAGATAAAAAGATACATTTATCCTTAGATACAAAGATACATAGTTTACCTTTGTGTATCTTTAGATACAAAGATAAAAAGATAGAAAGATAAAAAGATACATAAATTAACGTTGATTTAACAACTTTTTCTTAAAATACGTTGTACAAGAAAAATAGGGTTAATTTATTAAACATAAAAAAAGATACATTTACCCTTTTACTTTTTGTACGAGCTCGTGTTATTATCAATTCGAGAATAAAAAGATAAAAAGATACATTTATCCTTTGTTACAATTATATTACAATTTTAAAAGGAGCGATTCCTGTGAAAAAAGGATACGTAATAATCAACGCCCAACAAAAAGGTGGAGTTGGAAAAACAACTGATTCGTGTATGGAATCTCTTGTGGCTTCTTTAATCTTTAATAAGAAAGTTTTATTTATTGATACTGACCTTCAAGGGAATGGTACAACATTCTTAGCGAAATCATTTAATATTACCGAAATGCAAAAGACTTTAATGAAGTGTCTTGAAGATGGAGACTTATCAGAAGGTATTGTGCAGCTTCACGAAAACCTAGACATGATTCCATGTGGATATGACATGAGGAAATATGCTGACTTCTTAATCGAAACATTTAATACAGTTGAAGACAGAACTTTTTACCTTTCTAGATTGCTAGAAAAAATCAAATACAACTACGATTACATATTCATCGATATTCCACCTTCAACAGATTTAAAAGTGGATAATGCGATGGTAGCAAGTGACTACATTATTGTTGTTCAAGAAACTCAACAATTTTCATACGAAGGAAGCCAACGTTTAATCTTTGAATACATCCAAACATTAGTTGATGACTTTGGTTCGCTCGTAAAAATGCAAGTTGCCGGAGTACTTCCTGTATTACTGCAACAAAAGCGTGCCTTACACAAAGAAATTGTAAAAAGTACAATCGCTACTTTTGGTGAAGAGAATGTATTTACTACAATTATTAACAATCACGCACGTTTAGAATGGTATCCACGAATCGGGTTACAATTTGAAGATCATCATGATAAGAGAATGCTAGCTTTATTCTGTGATATTTTCTGTGAATTAGAAGAAAGAATTCACCTTTTCGAAACCGAGGGAGATATTGAACCGGGATATAGATATACACAAAAGTATTTCGTAGAAAATAAACTTACTAAGTTAGGGAAGGGGATTGACATAAGTGGCTTTAATCAAAAGGGAAACACCGCAAGAACCGAAGATAACGCAATCTGCTAATACAGAAAGAAATGTTCAGAGTACAAATAACAATACCACACCCCAAAAGAAAGTTTTAACAGCACAAGATAGAAAGAACATAAAAGTAACTCCCGAATCATTCAGCAAAATTAAAACCATTTGTACAATGAAAAGCTTGAAAAATTACGAATTTATTGATGAAATTTTAGAGTTTTACATCGCTAATAATTTAACCGAGCGGGAGCAACGTATACTTAAAAATATAACTTCTAATAACAAGTAGTTATGAGGAAATCCCGTCCTCATAGCTTTTCTTTATGTATCTTTGTATCTTTGTATCTAAAGATACATGTATCTTTTTAAAAAAATCGCTAGTATTTATAAATACTAAATAGGAGTGGTACCTGTGGAAAATAAGAGTAATTCTTTTGTAGTGACTTTGACGCCTATTACCGAAAGTTCAGATTTAACTATTCAAAGCGATCATACTGACATAGAAAAGGAAAACCGAAATTCCTCAGAAGAGGACAAGCTCTTTGAAAAGCCTAAGAGAAAACTTACTACGAAAGAGTTGCCGAAATCTTTCCGTGTCTCATTAGAAACACATACAGCCATTTCAACACTTGCTACAATTGAAGATATGAAAATTTACGAAGTAATAAATATGTTAATCGAAGAAAAAGTTGCTTCATTACCTGCACCAAAGCAGACGTTAGTAAAAAACGCTGTAAAACAAGTACTTGAAGTGAATAAAAGTCGAGAATAGGAATTGATTCCTATCTAAATAACAAAGAAGAGGACAAGCATAACGCTTGTCTTTTTTATTTATTCTCAAAGGTTTTTAGGGAGGATTGTAGATTCTTAGGGAGAATGTTGCAATAGGAACGAAAGGGGGAACGGATATAAATGGATCAGGAACAGTGGAACGGGAATCGTGACTCATTAGAAAAGTCTTATTGGACTAAGGAAGTTGCTGAGACTCTCGGCATAAGTGATAGCTATTTACGTAAATGGTGTTTGGAACTTGAGAAGAACGGATACAAATTCATCAAAGTTAAGGACGGAAAGAACAGAGAAAACCGAGCTTTCACAGAACATGACTTGATTGCATTACGGAAGTTTCAATCGCTTATCGGGAACGCTGGAACGACACGCTCTATGGCTGCTAAAGTCATCGCTGAAGAATACAGTTCGGAAGATAGGAACGGTGGAACGGGGGTTGTTCCTGCCCCTCTTATTAGAGATAATGATCGCGATAAAGCCTTGGAGGAACTAAAACAACTAGCTTTTAATGTTTGGAAAGATGAATTAAAATTAGAGCTTAGAGAAGAGATTAAACACGAGCTTAAAGAAGAAATACAGCAACACATGAACGAGGGAATACAATCAGCAGAGGAACGTCTTGGTGAACGTTTAAAGAGCCATGACGAACTACTCATGCAAACGATTCGCGAACAACAAGAGACTAAAAAGATGTTAGTTGCTGCGCAGGAGAAAAAGAAATGGTGGCAATTTTGGATTAAATAGATAATGGAATTGCTGATTTATTTGGTGATGATGGAGGATTTGAATTACAAATAGGTTAATATGTGATAAATCAAAACGCCAATAACCCGTATCAAAAAGGGGTATTGGCGTTTTGTTCTTGTAATTCTTTAACTAATTTAGTTAATTCATTAATTTGTTCATCTTTTCTTTTAATAATAGTAACAGTTTTATCCATAAGTTCATCAAGCTTATCCATTTGTTCACCCATTTCATTAGATGTTGTAGCATACATTCTAACATCTGCTAATAATTTATCTAGTTTCTCATTTCGTTTTTCGGCAGCTTTTAATGCTTCTCGTTTATTGTTATATCCTATAGATACAAATACAAACCCTAAAGCAATCACACTGGCGATAGTACTCATTTTTTCCAATGTATCTTCAGATAAAGAAGTGATGCTTAGCATATATGGGAAACAAACAATGCTAGTGGCAGCTAGAAAATATAGAAGATTACCTAATAAATTTGCGAAAAATGACAAGAATTTCTTATTACGATTTTCTTTTAATCTATCTATGGAGTCAGAGAGAGTTAAACAAAAACCTGATATGGAAATTCCTGTTACTAGCGCTGGAGGAATTACCGTGACACCTATAAGATTGCATATTCCAAGATAAATTATTGCGAACCCTATGAATATTGTTATTTTATCCATATTTTCATACCAATTTTTCATTATTTTTAATCCCCTCTATATTAGACAATTTATAATTTGAATTATATATTAAATTGATTTTTTATTGTGATTTATTATTCTATATTTACCTTTGGTTACATAACATGTATATTGCCTGTTATCCTTGTAACTCTTCCCAGCTTCGACCGTACAACTGGGTGTGCTGTTTAGTTAGGGAACAGTTACTATATTTTTGTTGCAAGACTCTCCATGAAATTGCTAATTGAATAAGCTTGGAAGATACGTAAATTAGAAGAATTAATATCATACTGCTTATCAGTAATAATAAGGATTGACGGGAAGTATTTAGTTCCTTTCGGCTGCCACGATTCGTTGTGCCATTCCTGACTGTGAAAATATAATTCATACCTGTTTATCTTATCTTGCATAATCTTCTTGCTGTAAACTGACTTCTGAACTTCAATGAAGAATGGAGATCTGCGCCAGATTGTAAATGCATCTGGTTCCATAAATTCTTTCCCGTACTTAGGCTCCACTTTAAATAGTTTCGGTTTTTCATAATGGATAAGCTGTTTATATACGTCTACAATACCGAGGAAGTGAGGAATCTTTTGACTAGTTTTACGAAGTGTGCTGGGATGAGGGAAATATATAAATGGCTGCTGTGTGATATTGGCATCCACATGACCGTCTCTCCTTAATCGTTTCATCACCGTGTTACAGCAAGTAACCGCGTTTTTAAGTCCATTAAAATGCAAATCTATAATGTCATCCCTAGACATACATCTAAAACGTTTCAAATTGTTCAGTATTGCTTTATCTCTACTCCTCATAATCTAACACCCCGAACAATCGATTATCTTCTTGTAGAGGATTCTGAAGCTTCATATCTTCTTTTGGAATGCGATAAGGTTCAACGATTTGTTTCGCTTTACTTAATTCTAAAAATGGAGCTTGCACTTTCTTTAATCCATTTAGCTTTAATATCATTTGGCCCGATTGCTCTAAGTGTTCCGAACCAGGTGTACCCATGATATTACTGTTAATCGTACTATCACATTTAAAGCCCATTCTTACCGTCATATTGAGTTTTAACTTACCATCTAATACTTTCGCGTCAGGACGTTGCATACTGAGCATAAGAAAGACACCAAGTGATCTACCGACTGCCGACATTTTTTCGATTGTGGACATACATTCTTTTTCATCTTGCAACATGGCCACTTCATCAATAGCAAGTAAGATATACGGTTTCTGATTATCGGGATTCAATTTGTTATATTCATCGATATGATCCACTTCATACTCTTCCATCAATTTTCTACGTTCGCGTATTTCCTTCCACACTTTCTGAAGCATGATCTTCATTTCGATTTCTTCCATGCAAACCTCTTTTACGTGTTTTACTCTTCGTAAGAAATGAAACTCAGAGTTTTTCAAGTCGCCCAGGTACAAATGTAATTTATCAGGTGACATGTATTGAATGAGTGTGGATAGCACAACACGGACCATACTACTTTTTCCACTCCCTGTTTCTCCTGCAATTAATAAGTGCGGTGTATTTGAATCAACCATGTCATATACAATCATGTTTCCGAATTGGTCACGACCTACCACAACAGGTAGACGATGCTGTTTTAGTAACGGCTGCCATTTCTTATAACTGTAATTGTATGGTTGTAGTCCTGCATCCGAATGAAATACATTGAGTACAAACTTTTTAATATCACCTTCAATTGCTACATTACGACCTAATATTTGTTGAAAGCAAAACCATTTCTTTTCAATCGTCTTCGGATCCAAACCATTTGGAATGGTAAATACATATCGAACATTTTCTTGTGTGGAAGAAACAGAATGTATCTTTGGATAAATCGGCACCTTCCCACCTCTTGTTTGATGGTCCACATATAAACCTGCTTTTCCAAATACCTCTATAAGTTGATTCTTCAAACTTTGTTTATGCAGCCAATCCTTTACAATCCCCATATGTTCACCCCTCAAAACATAATTACGAGCCTAATAAATACATAACCAATTAGACAAACTCCACCTATTCGTGTTCCATGATAAATTCCTTCACTTACAAGTTTTGCTGCGGATACATGGTCATTTTTCACTAGATATTTTTCCAGTACCACTGCCCCAATTAAAACCGTTCCCATGATTCCAAGTGCAAGGTAAGTATTTATCATTTGGTCTGACATATGGAGAAATGCTAATGGACTAACAGAATTATATTTTCTTATTTTTGGTACTTTGTCTTTGTATGAACCATCCATAAATGAACGGAAAGGGATTACTTGTTTTCTTGTAAACATAAAGCCACCGCCTTTTTTATTATTTATCACATTCTGCACAAGACTCTGAACAATACTTCTTTCCGTTCAGTCTCCAAAACAACCAATCGGATAAAAGACAGTTACAATACCCACAAGTTTCTTTTGATGACATCTTGATGTTCATTGCATTCTCCCCTTTATAAACAGAATTTAAAATCCTGATGATACATAGGTTTATCGCCCCAATACCTTGATATCGTTACCTTAGTAGCTAACTTGATAGCTACTTTGATAGTACAAATGCTAGTTACCTTGATAGTGGTTAAGCTAGTTACTTTGGTAGCTGCTTTGATAATAGGTTTGATAGTTACTTTAGTAGCGACCTTGATAAAGCATATGGTGTGCAGCTTGGACAATTTCTTATTTTTTTGCCTTAGTTTAAAAAAGTAAGAAATAGGTCAAGATGTTGATGAGGTGATAAGCGTGTTCGGATTAGGGAAAAAACGAACAAAATTTGGTAGCTATCTCGACCGGAATGGAATAGCGCAAATTGAATTAGAAAGAACATCGAAACTAAGTACAGCCACTATTTCTAAGTTGTGTAATGATAAAAAATATAGACCGAAATTTTCCACGATAATTCAAATCGTTAAAGGTATGAAGAAGTTAGGGAAGAACATAGATGAACATGATTTTTGGATGTAGCCTTCACTAAAAATAGTGGGGCTATTTTATTTTTTTGAAAAAACCTCTTCATAAAAGAACATACATTCGTATATAATAAGAACTAACGTTCTGTTATTTAGGGGGAATAACGGTGTATGACTATTCAATATTGCCAAACCGAATTGTTTTATGTGTAGATCTTCGTAGCTTTTATGCTTCAGTCAGTTGCATCAAGATGGGATTAGACCCACTTCATACTAAATTAGCTGTAGTCGGTGATGTGAATAGGAGTGGTTCAATTGTTTTGGCCGCAACCCCACCATTAAAAGCGTTGGGTGTTAAGAAAATGGCAAGATTATACGAAATACCACGTCGTAAAGATATCCTTGTGGTGAATCCAATTATGAGTACTTACATAAAATGCTCTAATTTCATCACTAAGTTGGCTCTACAATACGTGCCTATTGAGGATTTTCATCAATATTCCATCGATGAGTTTTTTATGGATATTACGGATAGTATTCATTTGTTTGCTAACGACCCATACGACTTCGCATTAAAATTCAAACGTGAAATTTATGCAAAGACACGAATCGAATGCACGATAGGAATTGGTCCTAATCCTTTAATGAGCAAAGTGGCTTTAGATGTGGAAGCAAAGAATACGAAAGATTGCATAGCATACTGGAAATACGAAGATGTACCCATAAAATTATGGCCAATACGACCACTTAGTAAGTTTTGGGGGATTTCGGGTAAAACAGAAGCGAAGTTAAACCGAAAAGGGATTCATTCAATCGGAGACTTAGCGCAATATCCACTCAAATACTTAAAGCAAAGCTTCGGTGTTATTGGCGAAGAATTACACTTACATAGTAACGGCATAGATTTTAGCCGCATATCAGAAAAATACGTTCCGGCATCAACTTCTATTGGTAAGAGTCAAATACTTATGCGTGATTACACTATAGAAGAATTCCCGATTATTTTACTGGAGCATATTGAAGAAGTTTGTTATCGAATGCGAAGGCAAAACAAACTAGCTCAAACTATTCATTTTTCCATTGGTTACAGCAAAAATTACGCTGGTGGCTTCAGAAAAACACACACTATGAATCGACCGACCAATTTAACAATGGATATATATAAGATTTGTACATATTTTTTACACGAGTTTTACACTGGAGAACCCATTAGATCCATAAATGTTTCTTTAACTAACTTAATCAATGAAGGTGAAGAACAAATCTCACTATTCGATAATGTAATACAACGAGAAAAAGAAATGAAATTAACTAAAGTAATGGACGAAATACGCACTAAATTTGGTAAGAACAGTATTTTACGAGGGATTTCCTACACGCATAGCGCTACAGCTAGACACAGAAACACACTAATAGGAGGGCATAAATCATGAGAAACGCTAATATGCCAAAAGGGAGAAAAATGGTCAAATGGACTCCGTTCGCAGCATTAACAACACAGTTTGACGGCATACGTGAGATTATTAAGGAGAAAAACAAAGTAACTCGGCCGATATTAACAGATGAAGAAAAAGAATTAATTGAAAACATGTTATTATGTTCCTTATTATCTGAAGAAGAAATACTAATTACGTATTATGAAGATGGATTTTTACTTACTAGCTATATGACCGTCATTGATATTGATCCGTTGAATAAATCTATAATTTGTACGGATGCATTTTATAATAATATGACGTTGAAATTCATTGATATTATTGGTGCAAAATAAAAAAAGCCGCCCAACAGGACGGCTCTTATTTATGTTAATTAAACTATTCTTTTGTATAGAAGTATTTAAGACCTCTAGCATCCAACCATGCTGTTGCTCGATCTAGTTCATTCCCTTGGCGATATGCTGTTTCAAATCTAACTAATCCCTGTTTATCTCCAAATGAGATAATACGAGATTCATATCCAAGAGCATCCATCATTCCTAACATTTCTGGTACTAACGCTGTTCCAAATTCATACGTAACAACTTTACTGAATTTATTCACTGTAATCTCCACCTCTCTATTATTTGTACTTGATTGAATTGTTTTGCCAACAATAACCTCAGCTACTGCTTTAGCTGCTTTATCGAAATTAGCACGGTATTTTTGCATATCTGTTTCGTTATCGATAAAACAAATTTCGGGTAATAGACCAGTCTTTGTTTTATTAATCCACCCTAAATCTGTTGTTAATTTAATGCCTCGGTCTCTCAAACCAAAGGCATCAGCCATTGCCTTTGAAATCTTTGCTGCTAATTCTCTATTTCCGTATGATGGGTGCAACCAAACTTCACAGCCTGTACCACCTGGAAAAGCATTTAAATGAAATTGTAAATCTACATCACTATCTTTCACTCGTAAGTGGTTATTTGCTGCATTGCTCCAAACTGCGGTTTGTGTTGTTCCAACTTCATCAGAACAATTCACATATTTCCATCCTGCTGCTTGTACATATTTAGCAACTGCGTCAAGAAACTTTCTGTCCTCCACATGTTCTTTCCCATAAACACTATTTGCACCTTGTACAATATTATTGTGGCCACCTGATCCTGCGAAACAACCCATTATTGAACATCTCCTTTTTTATCTTCTTGTTTTTGCTTGCCGCCTAAAACTTCAATTGCATTCATAAATACTGAAGGTAACTTAATACCCATCGCCCCCGCATTTTCCAATAGTGATAACAACTCATTTCCAATAAACAAAAATAGTGTTGCTTCACGAACTGAATTATTAGTTCCCATAACAACATCTACTTGTGTGGCTGCCGCTACCAAAAGAAAAAGCATTACCTTTTTGGCAATGCCTTTGAATCCTATTTTGCTTTTTAATGTACCGTTAACACCTGCTGCAAGTACGCCTGTTAGATAGTCAATTACCGTCATGATTACTAGGACTTTCAATGTTGCATCCCATCCTCCCAAAAAGTATCCGAAAAATGCTCCGGATGTAGCTATAAATGTTTTCATTAATACGTCAATACGATCCACATTCTTTCCTCCTTTGCAAAATAAAAAAGCCCACTATTGCGCGCTTATCTTTAAAAACCGTATTTTGTGCAAAATAAAAAACAGCTTACGGCTGCTCTGTTTGCGTTGTATTTTCAGTTGTTGGCTTTTCTAATTCTTGAGGATATACC
>NZ_JBNLYC010000137.1:0-10992 GCF_050172015.1 Bacillus sp. GMa5/1
ATTTTTTATGATGAAATAAAAAATTTTAATGAAGAAAAAGTTATTTCATTATTTTCAAGTTTCGTTAAAGTGCATGTATTTATAATCACTATGAGACAAGGAGCAGAATCCGAAAAAATTTTTGTAAATTAGAAAATTGCATTTCAAAAATAAGTTAAACGTTTATGGAGGGTTATATGAGCGAGAAAATTTATTACTGGTCTCCGATTAAGCATTGGGAGAAGTTGCATAATGAAGTTTTGATAGGGGAAATGAGATTTACAGGTATTCTGTCTGAGTGGTTTCCAGATTTTTATTTTATGGCTCAAAAAGGTGTGAAAATTAGTGAACTAGTAGAGCGCTTTTCGTTAGGAAATGTAGAAGAGACACAAAAAAACATAGAGCTCATGATAAAAAATCGTGTGTTAGTAAGTAATATATTACACCCAAGAGAAGTATTTTCTTCACAAGAAAAGATTTTTTCAAATCCATATAGCAACCAGATTCGCTTTTCTAAAGAAAAGTTAGATAAGTATATGAGTGAACAATTAAATCGCACGCACGTTGCTGCACGGTCGACCGAAATTCAACTTGAAACAACAAATGAGCTACCTACTATAATCAAGGAACGTAGGTCTTGTCGTCAATTTGATATGGAAAAACATATTAGTTTTTCGGAATTTTCCCGATTCTTATCAACTCTAAAACAGGTTAGGGAAGAAAAAATATACTATCATTACGCAAGTGCAGGCGGGCTCTATCCCATTGATATCTTTGTTTATGTAAAACCAAAACGTATAGAGGATATGAAAGCTGGATTTTATTATTATAACCCATCAAAAAATAGTCTTGTGATTGTAAACAACATTGATCAAGTAATCAAAAGTGATCATGAGTTAATTAATCAGGATTTATTTACTCAATCTGCCTTCTCAGTTTATTTGGTTTATAATGCGAACGCTTCCATCCCGAAATACGGTTCAGATGGATATTTATTTGCTTGTATTGAGTCAGGCATTATCACTGCTACCTTAAATATGGTTGCTGAGACATTAAATTTAGGGGTTTGTTCAGTTGGTCATATGAAATTTGAAGATATTCAGCAATTTTTATGTTTGGATAGTCATCAAGTGTTTCTCCATGGGCTTGAAGTTGGCTTGAAAATTAACGAGTAGAAGAAATGAATATTAGGGGGATAAAGATAAAAATGCACATTAAAGATCGAAGTTCGATTCATGAAAATAAAGAAGTAGAAGCGTTTTGGAAGGAGCAATTATCTTCCGAGATTCTCGATTTTTCTGTATTTAAATTTAATAGCGATTACCAACTAAATAAAGAAACACCTTGTGAATACGTTCAAGTCATAGTGAATGTAGAATTTAGTAAAAGTATACAAAAAATAAGTAAGTCTCAAGATTTATTATTATTTAGCTGGTTTCAAGCCGCTTTAAGGGTTTGTTTGGCACATTATACAGATCAAGAAAGAATTACTATTGGTATTCCTATAATTGAAAAGAATCTTGAACAAAGTGAGAATCTTAATAAGTTGATTCCTTTAGGAAGTGAAATCCAGCCGCATCACACCTTTAAACAATTAGTAAATGAGATTGAACAAACGACTTTATTCGGGTATGAAAATCAGGAGTATCCGCTCTCTGAATTATTAGTTAAACACAATTTAACTCCTTTTCAAATTGTAATCGGGATGGAAGGATTACATAATGAAAATTCGCTAGAAGAATACGCAGAGAATAATTTAGCCCTATGGATACGAAGAAAATGGAATGAAATACATAATGAATTTGAATTTCAAATTTCTTGCAAGTCCCGTTCATTCTCTTCTTTGCAACAGTTTGCCAATTCGTATTGTTATGTTTTAAAGCAAGTTTCACAAAATCCGAATTTGGCATTGAAAGATATTTGTATTATTGCAGAAGAAGAAAAAGAGTTGTTAGAAGGATTGAATACTTTTCAAACAGGCATAGACTTGTTTCAATCATTTCAAGATTTGTTTGAAGCGCAAGTATTAAAAACTCCAGATCAAATTGCTGTTGTTTGTAATGATCAATCTTTGACATATAGAGAATTGAATAAGAAAGCGAATCAATTGGCTTCTATTCTTCAAAGTAAAGGTGTTTCAAAAGAAAGTATTATTGGCGTTATGGTAAATCGGTCATTAGAAATGATTATTGGTATGATGGGGATTTTAAAAGCAGGAGCAGCCTATTTACCAATAGACCCTAACTACCCAACTGAACGAATTGAATATATGTTACAAGATAGTCAAGCAAAATATTTACTTAGTAAGCGAACAGAGGAAGTATTGCCACAATTTGCAGGTGAAGTACTGTATCTTGATAAAGAATATCTTTTTCAAGGTGAAGAAAGTAATTTAGTACGAGAACATAATCCTAATGATTTAGCTTATGTTATTTACACATCAGGATCGACAGGAAATCCAAAAGGGGTAATGATAGAACAAAAATCGCTAGTTCATTTTTTAAATGTAATGAGAGAAAAAGTAAAAGCTAATCAATCATTCTTGTTTCTTGCTAGTGTATCTTTTGATATTTCCTTGTTAGAAATATGTCTTCCTTTAACGCAAGGTTCAAAAGTAGTAATTGCTACAGAGGACCAGTTTGCAACAAAAGAATTGGCTCATTTGGTCAAAAAACATAAGGTGGATTTATGGGAATCAACGCCATCGCGAATGGAAGTGATTTTGAGTGATCCAGAAGGGGCGATTTTTCTAAAAGATTTAAAATCTATTTTGTTAGCAGGAGAATCATTTTCCATTGATTTGGTTGAAAAAATTCGTTGTATCAGTGAAGCAACAATTTTAAATATTTATGGTCCCACAGAAACAACCATTTGCGCAACAGTAAAAGAGTTGAGCACTTCCAAAGAAGTTACGATTGGCAAACCTAACCCGAATTATCATTCCTATATATTGAATAAGTATGGCCAATTAAAACCATTTGGAATTCCCGGTGAACTCTGCATTGCTGGCGTAGCGGTAGCACGAGGGTATCTTGGTAAAAATAAACTGACAGATGAAAAGTTTGTACCGAGTCCTTTTGCGGCAGGGGAAATGATGTATCATACAGGTGATCTCGTTCGTTGGTTGCCTAATGGAGAACTTGAATATTTAGGTAGAATGGATCATCAAGTGAAAATTCGGGGGTATCGGATTGAATTAAGAGAAATCGAAACTCAATTAAGGGAATATCCAGAAATAAACCAGGCTATCGTTGTTGATCAAGTGTATGGAAATAGGAAATTATTAGCTGCCTACTATGTATCGGATAACAAGGTGTCTTTTGGTGAAATCAGAAAATATTTAAGTGATAAATTACCTGAGTTTATGATTCCTGAAAAAATGATTCAGGTAGAAGAGATTCCATTGAATCCAAATGGAAAAGTGGATAGAAAAAGATTGTTGGATATAACACAAACAGATTATGTATCAATTCCATACGTTGCTCCGCGCAATGAAATTGAACAAAAATTAGTGCGTGCATGGGAAAAAGTTATGGAGATCGAGGGAATCGGTATTCATGATAATTTTTTTGCATTAAAAGGAGAATCTATTAAAGCACTTCAGGTAATTAATTTATTAAGAAAAGACGGCTTAAAAATAAGTACAACAGATTTTTTTAAGCACCCCACAATCGCTCAACTGAGTTCTTGTGTAAAGCTAGAGCATAAAGAGGAAAACCTTGAAAGTAGACCAGCTCATGTTAAAGATTTGTCTAAGCCATTTTCCTTAACAGAAGTTCAGACCGCGTATATGATAGGACGGAATTCACAGTTTGAATTAAGTGGTATTTCCCCTCAAACATATTTTGAATATGAAACAGCATTGGATATCAATCGTCTTTCAAAAAGTTTTCAAAAGGTAATTCATCGTCATCCAATGTTGCGAGCTGTAATTTTACCAGAGGGAAAACAGCAAATATTACAAAGCGTTCCTGATTACGAGATTGAAATAGTGAGTCTCATAGATTTAGATGATAGGAATCAACATGCTCGCTTACAAGAAGAGCGTTCTCGAATGACTAACCATGTATTCCCTTTGGGGCAATGGCCTTTGTTTGAATTGAAAGCTTTTCTTTTAAAAGAAGACACGTATTTATTATGTTTTCGATACGATGCTTTATTAATGGACGGAGCAAGCATGAACATTGTTGGACAGGATTTGTTGCATTATTATTATAAATCAAATCAAAAATTAGAATCTTTATCTTTTGATTTTCAAGATTATATGTTTATCTATGATGAAATGGAACAAAGCGAAGAATATAAAACAGCAAAAGATTATTGGACAAGTAAGCTTCCTGACTTTCCGTTTGCACCTTCTTTGCTGTTAAAAAAGGATCCAGCAGAGATTGCTACTCCTAAATTCCAATCACTTACAAAAATCCTGGATAATAAAAAATGGACAAAGCTACGAAAGTTAGCACAAGAGAAAGAGGTAACGCCTTCCGCTCTACTTTGTACAATATATGGTGATGTGTTGGCATATTGGAGTAATCAACGTCGATTAGCAATTAACTTGACTGTATTTAACCGTTATCCTGTTCATGATGAAGTAGAACAGATTGTTGGAGATTTCACATCACTTATTTTATTGGATGTTGATGTAAAACCAGAGCAAACTTTCTTTACTAGAGTAAAAGAAACGCAAGCTACTTTATTAGATGGCCTTGAACATCGTCATTACGATGGAGTTAACTTTATTCGAGATTTTACTCGATATCATCAAATGACGCCAAAAGCAGTTATGCCAATCGTTTTCACCTCGATGTTAGCAGGTGCAGGTGCTTTCTCTTGGGAACAACTTGGTTCTCTTCGCTATATTCATGCTCGGACTCCACAAGTGTATTTGGATAATGTAGTAATTGAAAAAAATGGAGAGTTATTAATTAGCTGGAACTATGTTGAAGAGTTGTTTGATGTTGATGTAATAGAAGCAATGTTTTCCCAATTTGTTGACTTATTGGAACAATTGGTGAAACAAAGCGATATAACATCTTTGCATATGAAAGAATCGGATCAAACTCTAATTAAGCAATACAATGAAACAACAAAAAAAATACCTTCAACTACTCTGTATCAATTATTTACAGACCAAGTAAAACGTACGCCGGATGAAGTAGCGGTGGTATTTGAACAAGAATGGTTAACATACTCGGAACTTCATAAACGTTCTAATCAAATTGCCCACTTCTTAAAAGAGCAAGGTATTGGTCTAGGTGACAAAGTGGGTCTTTTAGCAAAAAGGCGAGTTGACACAATTGTTAATATGTTAGGTATTTTAAAATCAGGTGCCGCTTATGTTCCGATTGATCCCGATCATCCTTTAGATCGCCAAACATATATTTTAAAAAATAGCTCATGCAAGCTTTTATTAGAACCTAGTCTTTATGAAGAAAATCATTTTTCATTTTATACAACAGAAGATATGCCCGCTATTGCTGGTCCAGAAGATATTGCCTATATTATATACACTTCAGGAAGTACAGGAAAACCAAAAGGAGTAATTATTACTCACCAAGCGGTTACAAATACTATTCAAGACATAAATCAAAAATATGAGGTGAATGAAGATGATCGTATTATTGGTATCTCTTCCATGTGTTTTGACCTATCTGTATACGATATTTTCGGAGCTTTAAGCACAGGTGCAATGTTAGTAATGATTCGTGATCCGAGAGACATGCAAGAATTAATCCGCACTGTCGAACGTAGAGGGATTACAATTTGGAATACAGTGCCTGCAATCATGGATTTGGCATTGGAGCAAGTAGGTTCTCATTTTGAATATCCTTCTTTACGTTTAGTTTTACATAGTGGAGATTGGATTCCGCTTTCTTTACCAGAAAAAATAAAACGACATTTTCCGATTGCAGAAGTAGTCTCACTAGGAGGGGCAACAGAAGCATCGATTTGGTCAATTTATTATCCGGTCAAACAGGTGGAATCACATTGGAATAGTATTCCATACGGGATGCCCTTGGCAAACCAAACGTATTATGTGTTGAACTATGAAAAGAAAATGTGCCCTGTTGGTGTAATTGGAGATTTATATATCGGGGGAGTGGGCCTTGCTAAAGGATATTTAAATGATGAAAAGAAAACAAATGAAGCGTTTGTGTCACATCCTGATTTTGGTCTTATATATAAAACAGGAGATTGTGGAAAAATGCATTCTGAGGGATATATTGAATTTTTAGGCCGCCAAGATTACCAAGTGAAAATTCAGGGATATCGAGTAGAGTTAGAAGAAATCTCTCATTGTCTTCTAACTTATAAACAAGTCGAACATGCTATCGTAATTGATCAAACAGATGAGAACGGAATAAAATTTTTAGTAGCATATGTGGTAACTGAGCAAAATATTAGTACAACAGAACTACGAAAGCATTTGCGAGATCACTTGCCAGATTATATGATTCCTTCTTATTTTGTTTATTTGGACCAATTACCCCTGACTCCAAACGGGAAATTAGATAGAAAAGCGCTACCTACTCCGGAGAAACAAAAAAATGAAGTATTTATTGCCCCAAAAACTGAAATGGAAAAAATATTAACTAGTATTTGGCAAGAAGTACTCAAAATAGATCAGGTTGGAGTAAATGATCATTTCTTCGCCTTAGGTGGAGATTCGATAAAAGCGATTCAAGTGTCCGTCAGACTGTATCGACAAGGATTCGAGCTTGAACCAAAAAATATATTTTCATTTCCTATATTAAGGGACATGGTTCAATTTGTTAAAAAGCTAGACCAGTTTTCAAGTTCACAAACAAATGATGTAAACATAATGAACGATAATAAAGCTACATTACTAAATGTTAAAGATAAACAACTTAATCAACATACACTTAACAAAATACAAGAAAAAATGCCGGATATAAAAATAGAACGTATTTACCCGTTAGCACCTTTCCAGGAAGTTATTTATGAGCATGCTACGAATGAACCTGATACAAATGCATATTTTGAACAAACAATTTGGGCACTTGAGGGGGAGCTGGATATTAAACTCTTTATTCAGTGTTTCCAACAATTAGTTGATCGTCATGATTCTTTAAGAACAATAATTGTGCAAGATGAACAAGCAAAACCTTGGCAAGCTGTTCTATATGATGTTCAAATAAATTCAGAAATAAAAAACTTGATTGAGATGACGAAACAAGAACAGCAAGAATTCCTAAAACAGTGGATGAATGAAAATTTAAGTCGAGGATTTAAAAATGATGAACTTATGACACGTCTCTGTATATTCCAACTAGGTAATAACGAGCATAAAGTAATTTGGAGTTCCCATCATCTATTATGTGATGGTTGGAGCGTCAGCATTTTGATAGACGAATTATTCCAGCTCTACGAAACTACAAATGCCGGAACTACGGCGGGGTTACCCATGGTAAAACCTTTTGAAACATTTATAGATTGGACTTTGGCACAAGATCATGAGAAAGCACGTCATTTTTGGCGAGATTATTTATCAGGATACAATCAGAAAATTAGTATTCCTAAAAAGAAAGTCCCATCTAAAAGTGAAGGGTTAAACTTCACTTTTATGGATTTAACATTAGACAAGGATTTGACTGATCAGTTACAGACATTTGTAACTAAAAATAATATAACTATGAATACGGCATTACTAGCTGTATGGGGAATATTGCTTGGCAAATTCAACGGAACGAGAGAAGTAGTATTGCCTAATCTAGTATCAGTCAGACCTCCCGAAGTAGAAGGAATTGAAAATATGTTCGGTCTGTTCACAAATGTTTTGCCTATCCGATTAGCATGGACAGAAACGCAATCTTTTGTGGACTTCCTGCAAAAGGTACAACTAGAGACATTGAAATGTAATGAGTATGCATACTATTCATTTGTTGATATACAAAAGCAAAGTGAATTAAAAACTGAGTTGACTGACCATCTTTGGGTTTTTGAAAACTATCCAACTAATCCAGCAATCTTTTCTTCAAATGAAAACAGACATTTTGCTATCACGGATTACGAAGTTGTTGATGAGCCACATGTAAAGTATGGAATTATGTGCTTCCCTGAAGAAAGACTTACAATAAAGTTTGGATATGATCAAACGGTATATGAAGCAGAGAAAATACAGGAAATATTAAATCACATCCATGGGTTAATCAACACGATTCTTCAAAATCCAATACAAACAATTTGTGATTACAAATTATAAAAAATGAAAAGGCGAGCAAGAACTCGCCTTTTTAAATAGAATAGGAGTAAATCAAATGACAAAAAAATTACAGTTATCAGCCGAAGAAATGCGTCAGTTAGGATATCAAGCGGTTGACTTGATTGTTGATCATATGAATCATTTAAAAAGTAAACCAGTTTCAGAAACGATTGATAGTAATATTTTTAGAGACAAGCTAATTGAAACGATTCCGGAAAACGGATCTAATCCAAAAGAATTACTTCATTTTCTTAATAACAATGTGTTTAATCAAATTACTCATGTGGATCATCCTCATTTTATGGCTTTTGTGCCAGGTCCTAATAATTATGTTGGTGTATTAGCAGATTTTTTAGCAAGTGGGTTTAATGTATTTCCTACAGCTTGGATAGTAGGTGCAGGTGCCGAACAAATTGAATTAACGACAATTAACTGGTTAAAATCAATGCTAGGATTCCCTGATTCAGCTGAAGGACTATTTGTCAGTGGTGGTTCCATGGCTAATTTGACTGCACTTACTGTAGCGAGACAGGTCAAGCTGAATAATGACATAGAAAATGCGATTGTTTATTTTTCTAACCAAACTCATTTTTCTGTAGATCGAGCACTTAAAGTATTAGGTTTTAAACAGCATCAAATTTGCCGAATTGAGACAGATGAAGACTTAAAAATTTCAGTTAGTACTTTAAGAAAACAAATAAAAGAAGATCGATTAAAAGGGAAAAAACCATTCTGTGTTATTGCTAATGCAGGGACAACGAATTGCGGAGCGGTGGACTCCCTCGATGAATTGGCTGATGTATGTGGTGATGAAGATATATGGCTACACGTGGATGGGGCTTATGGGGCTGCAGCAATTCTCAGTGAAAAAGGAAGGGAGTTATTAAGTGGAATTCATCGTGCCGATTCTTTAACGTTAGACCCGCATAAATGGCTTTTTCAGCCTTATGATGTTGGTTGTGTACTTATTCGAAATAGCCAATATTTAAGTGAAACATTCCGTATGATCCCAGAGTATATTAAGGATACAGAAACTAATATAGAAGAAAAAGTGAATTTTGGGGAGCGTGGAATTGAACTTTCTCGTAGATTTAGAGCATTAAAGGTATGGCTTTCTTTTAAAGCATTCGGAGTTACAGCTTTTCGTGAGGCAATTGATCATGGCATTATGCTAGCTGAACAAGTTGAAGAGTTTTTAAGGAAAGAAAAAGATTGGGAAGTAGTAACACCTGCCCAATTAGGAATTGTTACTTTTCGTTATATTCCATGTGAGCTAACATCTACAGATACAATTCATGAAATAAACAAAAAATTGGTGGAAGAAATTAATCAAAGAGGATTTGCTATGCTAAGTACGACTAAATTAAAAGAAAAAGTAGTAATTCGACTTTGCTCTATTAACCCAAGAACAACAAAAGAAGAAATACTTCAAATCATGATGAACATAAAAGCATTAGCAGAGGAAATAAACACATCGCCTAAACATCTTATATCTGTTTCTCAACCTTGATATATTAGGCGGATTTTACATATTAATAGCCAATTCTTATTTAGAATCGGCTATTATATTTAAATGATAAATACATATATACTATTTATAAGTGTTTCTCTTGTAATGGGATTAAGCCTCAACCTTGGATACTCGTTTGAAACCAGTCTTTATTGCTTGTACTATTTCGTTCACAGCATAAATAGATACATCGGCATTTGGATTTAACCCTTCAAACCAGTGATAGGCATTTGGATATAAATGAAACTCCACATCAACACCAGCTTGTGCTAGTTTGCTTACATAGGTTAATGTTTCGCTGCGGAATGGATCTAATTGACCAACAAATGTGTAAGTATACGGTAAGTCACTATAATCCTCAGCTCGAGAAGGTGCTGCATAGGCAGGGATTTGATCCGTTCCATACATTTCTCCTAAATACATTTTCCAGCCAGCTTCATTTGCCTTTTGGTTCCAAACAAATCCCTCTTTAATTTCATTCGCTGAAGGTGTATCATTTCTGTCATCAATCATTGGATATAGTGGCATTTGTAAACAAATTGAAGGATATTTTCGATCTCGTGCTAATAATGATAATGCTGCTGTTAGTCCACCGCCAGCGCTTACTCCTGCAAGCCCAATTCGATTCGAATCAATGTTTAATGACTTTGCATTATCAGCAATCCATTTTAAAGCTGAATAACAATCCTCAATTGGTGCTGGGTAAGGGTGTTCAGGTGCTAAGCGGTAGTCTACAGACACGACCACACAGCTAGCTTCTTTTGCAAACCTCATACAAATATCATCGTTATCATCTATAGACCCTAAGATATAACCTCCACCATGTATCCATAATAAGACAGGTAAAGATTCATGATTTGATTTTGGACGATAAATTCGTAATGGTAACGGATTATCATCAGGCCCAACAATGACTTTATCTGTTAAAGAAAGAGAGTCATCAACAACGGTAGGTGGTCTCATTTGAGCTATTCCTTCTCTGATTGATTGCAAATTTTCTGGGCGTAAATCGAGATCCGGAAACATCTCTAATCCTTGTAATAATTCTGGATTTACTCTAGTTTTCATTTTAGCACCTCTATTTGTAATTGTTTTCAAATAAATGAAGTGTATTCTAAGTAGTTTAATTGTGAAAGAACACCACAATTAAATTGTAAATTGGATATGTTATAACGGTCAACAGAATATTCGGAAATTAAAACCTTTCTCAAGAAGGAGTTTCATGCAATCAATAATACAAGTAGTGGATTTAAGAGCAAAGTGGTTTAATGTCGTTGTA
>NZ_JBNLYC010000138.1:0-10832 GCF_050172015.1 Bacillus sp. GMa5/1
AGACTGGGTTGAAGAGTATATAAAAGAAAAAGAGAAATTCTGTTCCTTGTTAGGACAAGAAATAATCGCTGTTGAACATATAGGGAGCACAGCAGTAGAAGGATTAGGAGCTAAACCTCTTATTGATATGATGATTGGCGTAACAGAATTGCAAATAACTGAAAAGTGGATTGAAGTTCTATCGGAAATTGGATATGAGTATGTTCCAAAAGATGCAACCAATTGGCGTTTTTTTAGAAAGGGAAAATGGAGAGCAGGTACTCATCATTTGCATGTTTATATTTATAATAGTGACGAATGGAGGAACAATATTTTATTTCGTGACTTTCTAATAAGCCATGAATGGGCACGTAAAGAATATAGAGAATTAAAAGAGATGCTTGCTATTACATATGCTTTTGATCGTGTTTCATATACAAAGGCAAAAGCACCGTTTATTCAAAACATAATAAAGTTAGCTGAAAAAAATCAATAATAATTGTCAGTGATATTGAAATTCTCATTTTATTTTAATCTTTCTCTCATGTTCTTTTCTTTTTTATTTGATAGACTGCTTGTTACAAAGCTTTTGTGAGTAAGGAGATTAAATAAAATGGAGAAGATATTAAGAAATAAATATTTTCGTGTGTGTGTTAAAATTATGGGCATTACTATTATTATTTGTAGTGTATTGATGCTATTTATTAATGTTATATACGGCAATGTTTTGAATGTAAAATGGTTAAATAAAAAATTAGGCTCTTTTGGTGAATATGGGGCTATTATCGCTGCTTCATTATGGTTTTTACGCCATATATGGGTGTTTTTAAAGAAGAAAAATATACAAGGATTTAAAAAAGTTAAAGAAGTGTATCTATTTGCAAAAAAGTTTCATGTATTAATTGGATACGCTATAATAGCTGTTGCAATTACTCATGGTGTTTACTTTTTTATAAAAGGGAGTCCTCATATTTTACTCATATACAGTGGCATATTTTCTCTATTAGCCTTAATCGCACTAGGGGTTGTTGGGTTTTATTTACAGAAAATAAATAAGAAAGAAAAATTTATGATGTATAGAAAAGTGCATCAAATCATTGTAATTATATTTGGAATAGGATTATTTATTCATTTAATTGTCTAGGAGGAACTACCGTTGCAACACATTTTAATTATTGAGGATGAGGAAAGTTTAGCAGATTTTCTAGAATTAGAACTAAAATATGAAGGGTATAAAGTAGATATACAACTAGATGGAAGAAAAGGGTTAAGCGCAGCACTTGAAAAGAATTACGATCTCATTTTGCTTGATTTAATGCTGCCTGGATTAAATGGACTAGAGGTATGTCGTCGACTAAGAGCGACTAAAAATACACCTATTATTATGCTGACTGCTCGTGATAGTATTATGGACCGTGTGACAGGTTTAGATAGTGGAGCGGATGATTATCTTCCGAAACCATTTGCAATTGAAGAACTGTTAGCACGTATGAGAGTGATATTTAGAAGAGAAGAACATATTGAAAACAAGCAGGTTTCATTTCTTACATTCAAAGATTTGCAACTTCAGATTGAATCTCGAACTATAACTAAAGGAAATGAAGAAATTGAACTTACAAATAAAGAATTCGAGTTATTGCTTATGTTTATGAAAAATATTAATCGCGTACTTACTCGTGATGTTTTACTGGACCAAGTATGGGGATATGATGCAATTGTTGAGACAAATATCGTTGATGTATATGTTCGTTATTTGCGAAACAAGTTACATAGTGTAGATAAGGAGGAGTATATCCAAACGGTCCGTGGTGCGGGATATATAATGAAATGATAAAAAATATTATGTTTCGAATTCGAAATCTACCTATAAAGTGGAAACTAACACTTTGGTCCACTACACTAGTATTTATTTTGTTCATCTTATATAGTGCTTTGCAGTTTATTGTAATCAATAAGTGGACTATAGATTATGAACAGAAACAAATAAATAGGCAAGTGACGGAAATAGCGGCATATTTCCAAGATAAAAATGATACCCTTTCGAGTAAAACATTTGAAAACAGTAAAGATTTTCTAAACAATATGATTGATAAGCATCAAATGATTCGTATTATTGACATGGATGGGGGGCCGATTATTACTGTTTCACGAGATTTTAATGAAACGTGGATAAAGCCGAAACAGGTTATAAAAGATGAGTCATTTATAAAAAGGCATTTAGAAGATCGAATATTAGTTAAGCGCATACCAATTAAAACGAAAGAGTTTACTGGCACTATTGAACTTACGAAAAACCTAGAGACATTTGATTATTTATTAAAAGTTATTTTAGTGGTAATGCTTATTGCTGGAATATTTGGATTGATATTTAGTTTTTTAGGTGGGATTCTTATAACGAAGAAACTATTATCAAGTGTTCAAAATATAACAGATACGATGAAACGTATTAAAAAGAATGGACTAAATGAACGGGTTCCAGTACGAGAAAATAATGATGAGCTTGCAAAATTATCATTTCTCTTTAACGAGATGATGGATGAAGTAGAAACTTCTTTTGCACAACAGAAACAGTTTGTCGAAGACGCATCTCATGAACTAAGAACACCGTTAACAATTATTCATGGTCACTTAGCGATGTTAAACCGATGGGGGAAAAATGATCCAGCAGTATTAGATAAATCTCTTCAATCTAGTTTAAAGGAAGTAGAGCGTTTAAATAAATTAGTTTCAGAATTGCTAGAACTATCAAGAGCTGAATCTGAACAAATGTATCCAATAGCAGCTGAGCCAGTCCATGTAAATAGCGTATTAAAACATGTTACACAAAACTTTATAGTAATTCAAAGTGATTTTCAATTTGATATGAAATTTTCGGATGATGCAGCTTATGTGTCAATGCCATCATCTTACTTAGAACAAATTATTATTATCATAATGGATAATGCAGTTAAGTATACAAAAGAGGTTAATAAATATATTTGCATAGAATCCAGTTTACAATCAGGGAAAGTTACAATTCGTGTAATAGATCATGGAACGGGAATACCTGAATCCGATTTACCATTTGTTCTTAATCGGTTTTACCGAGTTGACAAAGCGAGAAGTCGAAAACAAGGTGGAAACGGACTAGGTTTGTCTATTGCAAAACGACTTGTAGAAAAATATAACGGAGCTATTAAAATAGAGAGTAAAGAAAATGAAGAAACAATCGTTACGATTACATTACCATGTATAATAAAATAAGCCTTCAAAGAAGGGGTGCGTTTTGCATTCCTTCTTTTTTACGATCAAATCATTTTGTTTATTTCGAAATTTCTAGTACATTAAAATTATTAAGGGGGAATAATAATGAAAGCTATCGTACATCAATATAAAACTGGGTTTGACGGTGTAGAATATAAAATATCACCTGAGAGAGCACTTAATGATGGGGAAGTTAAAGTGAAATTAAAATCAGCAGGCTTAAATCACCGGGATTTATTTATTATGAATAATAGAAAAGAAATGCAATTACCTTTAATCTTAGGATCAGATGGTGCAGGTATTGTTACGGAAATTGGAAACGGTGTTTCTGATAACATATTACATACAGAAGTTATTATTAATCCTAGTATTGGATGGGAACATGCTACTGAAGTACCGGAGTTACCGGAAGTGCTAGGTGGGCCGAAAGATGGAACGTTTGCTGAATATGTAATTGTACCAGTTGAAAATGTTGTAGAAAAGCCGTCATATCTTACTTGGGAAGAATCAGGTGTTTTATCTTTATCCGCATTAACTGCATATAGAGCGCTTTTTACTAAAGGTAGATTGAAGCGCGGCGAACACGTTTTAATTCCGGGAATAGGCGGTGGTGTTGCTACATTTGCCATGTTATTCGCGAAAGCAATTGGCGCAAAAGTGAGTGTTACTTCAAGGGTAGAGAATAAAATGGAACTTGCTGCAAAATATGGTGCAGATATTTCTTTTCATAGTGCCGGAAATTGGGAAGAGAGCTTACAAGGTGAAAAAGTAGATTTAATAATAGATAGTATAGGTCCAGCAACTTTTTTGAAATATTTTGATGTATTAAAACCAAACGGAAGAATCGTGAATTTTGGTGCAAGCTCAGGAGATAAAATTGAATTACCATTACGCGCGCTATTTTACAATCAAATTGATATTATGGGAACATCCATGGGTAGCCGTGAGGAATTTAATGAGATGATAAAGTTTATAGAAAAACATCAAATTAAACCAATTATTGATAAAGTTTACTCGTTAGAAGAAGCAATTCGAGCACTAAGCCGTATGGAACATGGAGAACAATTTGGAAATATTGTACTTCAAATGAATTAAAAAATATGATTTTACAATTAGTATATTTAAATGAATATGTTATGTATTCCAAACATGAAAAAAATACGAATCGCCTTATTATAAAGGTTTACGAACTTTATACATAAATAGCGTATAAAATTTGTTTTATAATTGTCACATGAGTAATAGTAAAATGAGAATTAGATGAGAAAAGTTTAAGCCCATTTTCATAATGGTATTGTATACTGTGTAAATCAAGAACACTTGTAAGTAGGGAGAGAGTATTATGAATTACACAGTATTTCAGTGGTTTAATAATTTTGCTGATTCATCCAAACTATTAGATACGATAATGGTTGCAATTACAAATAGCGCTGCATACGTAGCCATTTTATTTATGCTTATCTTATGGTTTAATAATGGAAAGAAAGAGAATGCAATTAGAAAACAATATACAGTTTTATATACGACGCTTTCGGTTATTATTGCATTAGTAGTAAATGTTCTTATACATGCGGTATATTACCATCCGCGTCCGTTCGTATCACATGATGTACATCAATTAGTACCACATGCAGCAGATTCATCATTTGTTAGTGATCATTCTGTACTTGTATTTTCAATCGCCTTCGTATTTATTCTTAGAGGAGAAAAACTGAAATATATCGCGCTATTATGGGCAGTGTTAGTCGGTATATCACGTATGTATGTAGGTGTTCATTATCCTTTAGATATACTTGGTGCAGCTTTCATAACACTTGTTACGAGCGGTTTAGTAATGCAAAGTACACGTATGTTTGAACCAATAGCGAAATTCGTATTCAAAATGTATGCATTAGTAGCGAGACGAATTCCTTTCTTAGCAAAATATAACCATATCGCATAATTTTCTTATAAAAAGTTCCCCTTTGGAAATCCAGAGGGGAACTTTTTATAGTAAATAAGAAAAGAGTTTAGAGTGCTATGCAATCAAGTTTTGGTGAAGTTAATATTCAGAAATTTCACGCACCGTATTTTAATGAAATAAAACAAAAACAAAAAATAACAATAGTTAGTTTCGTATTGTTTTAAAGGAATTAAAAAGAAAACTTCGAAACATATAGTATCGTAAACAAAAACTACAAATTATAAAACGCATCTTCGTACGAATCCATTCCAAAAGAGAGGAGATAAGTATGCAAAAACTTCAAACGAATAAAGGCGCTCGATATATGATGATTGCTTTTATTGTTTTGTTTCTTATTATGATTTTGCGTATAGTCTATATTCAGGCAGTAGGAGTCGTGCATAATGTAAATGTAAAGGATCTAGCGGATGAACAACATAATAAAAAAGGTATTTTAGAAGCGAATCGTGGTACTATCTATGACCAAACCGGAAAGGTGTTAGTACAAGATTCTACAACATATCGAGTTGTTGTTAATTTAAAAGGAAAAGATAAAGTGAAAAATAAAGATGAAACCGCACAACAATTAGCCGATGCGCTTGAAATTGATAAAGAAGAAGTATTAAAAAACTTTCATGAAGGGCGTACGCAAGTTGAAATTGGGAAAATTGGTCGGAACTTATCTAGGGAAAAGAAGGAAAAAATTAATGATTTAAAAATACCAGGTGTATCTTTTATGTCGGAAAAAGCAAGAGTGTATCCGAATGAAGACTTTGCATCCTATATACTGGGTTTTGCTAGACCAGATGATAAAGGGAATACGGAAGGGAAGTTTGGGCTTGAAAAGAGTTTGGATAAATATTTGCGCTCGACAAACGGGAATATAGAATATGTGGGTACACGAAGGGGGATTCCGCTTACAAATGATATAGGTAAAGTAGAACCTGCTAAAAATGGGAATAATGTGTATTTAACGCTTGATAAACAAATTAATAGCTTTTTAGAAGAAGCGATGAACAAAGCACAAGAGCATTATGATCCTTCTATGTTAATTGGAATTATTGCTGATCCAAAAACAGGAAAGGTTTTAGCGATGGCTAGTAAACCTAGTTACAATCCTAATGTAGGTGATATCGAATACTTTTTAAATGATCCGATTGCAAATGCATATGAACCAGGTTCAACTATGAAAGTTTTTACGTTAGCAGCTGCCATTAATGAAGGTGTATATAACGGAAAAGAATATTTTCAATCTGGAAAATATTCCGTTGGTTCCTCTGATATAAAAGATCATAATGGTGGATTTGGATGGGGATCAATTACATTTGATGAAGGTTTTGAAAGATCATCAAACGTAGCTTTTTCTATTTTAGAAGATCAGTTACTGAAACCAAATAAATTTAAGCAATATATGAATAAATTTGGTTTCAGTCAAAAAACAGGAATAGATTTACCTGGAGAAAGTAAAAATACTTTATTATTAAATACGCAAATTCAACAGGTTACAACTTCTTTCGGTCAAGGTTCTACAGTAACTCCGATTCAATTAATCCAAGCGGCTACTGCTATAGCAAATGACGGGAAAATGATGCAACCATATATCGTTGATAAAGTTGTAAATCCAACAAACAAAGAAGTTATTATGGAAAATCAACCGAAAGAAATTGGGAATCCGATAAAAAAAGTAACAGCGGACAAGGTTAGAAGCTTAATGGAGCGTGTTATAACATCTTCAAAAGGAACTGGTACAATGTATAAAGTGGATGGTTATCCAATTGGAGGTAAGACAGGAACAGCACAAATCCCGAATCCTGAAAACGGCCGATATATGGAGGGGAAAGAGAATTACATTTTCTCCTTTTTAGGAATGGCTCCAATTGATGATCCGGAGTTAATCGTATACTTAGCTATTAAGCAGCCAAAGTTAAAAGGAGATGAGTATGGAGCTCAACCTCTTGCTGAAATATTTAAACCTGTTATAAAAAACAGCCTTGAATATTTAAAGGTGAAACCGTATACCGAAAAACAAATAGCTGATGCAGCGAAACAATCTCAATTAAAAGTACAAAATTATGTAAATCAATCGATGGGTACAGCAGAGAAAAGTGTAGAAAAAGAGAAGCTACAGCCGGTAATTTTAGGAGAAGGAAAAATAATAAAACAATATCCGCAGTCTGGCGAGGTAATGAGTGAAGGTGATCGTATATTTTTATTAGGGAATAACGCACAAATGCCAAATGTAAAAGGTTGGTCCATGCGTGATGTTATGTATTTCTCTAAGCTTTTGAAATTAGATTTGAAAACTTCTGGTACAGGTTATGTAACGAGCCAAAGTATTGAAAAAGGACAAGATTTACATGAAGGAGATACACTAGAACTAGAATTAGAACCGCCGTTACAACCGTTAACAGAGGCGAATACGAATTAATTCAGGTATTTGGAAGGAGCTAGATGCAAATGGCTCTTTCTTTAGAGCTGTAAGTAATTTCACGCACCGTAATTTTCAGAAAAAACAATAAAAAAATGAATTAATAGAGACACGTTATTAAATATCTGATTATTTTTTATTTACAGTTAAAAATAATTGTGATAATATGGAAAAAATCAAATGCAGTGAAGAGAAGAGTAAATAAAATGAATTTTTTACAGAGAGCTCCATTTAGCTGAAAAGGAGTAAAAATTCTTTATTGAACCAAGCCTCTGAGCAGCGCATCGGAACCTATTATTAGGGGATGGTGTGACGGGAGCTCCCGTTATAGAGCTATGGTATAAGCATGAGTTAGAATGCAGTACCTGATAAGGTTAATATGGTGACATATTAACAAACTAGGGTGGCACCGCGATGATAAATCTCGTCCCTAAGATTAAAAGTCTTGGGGGTGGGATTTTTTTATTGTTTTAAAACAATTTTGAAAGCGGGGGCCAAAAATGAAAAACTTTCTTAAAGATTGGAAATATCCTTTATTACTACTGTCCGGTGTTGGTATTGCGAATTTAGGGGCATGGATTTACTTAATAGCACTGAATGTACTTGTCTATAATATGGGTGGCTCAGCCTTAGCTGTTGCTGCTTTATATGTAATAAAACCATTAGCCACTTTATTTACAAACGCTTGGTCTGGGAGTATGATTGATCGTTTAAATAAACGGAAGTTAATGATTCACCTCGATATATATCGTGCGTTATTTATCGCTATTTTACCTTTACTTCCGTCACTTTGGATTGTTTATGTATTTGTATTCTTTATAAGTATGGCCAGTGCAATTTATGAGCCAACTGCTATGACGTATATGACGAAATTAATTCCAGTAGAACAAAGACAACGTTTCAACTCATTACGTAGTTTAATAGGATCTGGTGCATTTTTAATTGGTCCAGCGATAGCAGGGGTTTTATTAATTGCGAGTACACCAGAGATTGCTATATATATAAATGCTATAGCATTTCTCTTATCAGGATTCATTACATTACTTTTACCTAATCTTGATAAGAAAGAAGCTTCGGATACAACAAGTAATACATTATCTCTTACAGTATTAAAAAAAGATTGGAACACTGTTATAAATTTTAGTAGAAAACATGTGTATGTCGTATGCGTGTACTTCTTATTTCAAAGTATGTTCGTATTAGCAACCGCTACTGATTCACTTGAACTATCGTTTGCGAAAGAGGTATTACTACTAACAGATAGTGAATACGGTTTTCTAGTTAGTATAGCTGGTGCAGGATTTATTTTAGGTGCCATAACAAATACAATTTTGTCAAAGAAATTAGCACCTTCACTTCTAATTGGAATAGGATCATTATTTATTGCAATTGGTTATTTAATTTATGCTTTTTCAAATGTATTTTTAATAGCTGCTATTGGATTCTTTATTTTATCTTTTTCAATGGCATATGCAAATACAGGATTTTATACATTTTACCAAAATAATATCCCTGTTCATATGATGGGACGGATCGGGAGTATATATGGACTTGTTATTGCGATAGTAACAATCTTTGTTACAATATTATCTGGTGTTGCGACTCAGTTCATTTCTATACAACTTGTAGTTATTGTAGGTTCATTGATCATGTTATTTATTACTATCGTCTTGTGTGTGTTTACTTTATTCCCATCACAATCTAAGTTGTATTCTACTGAATCAATAAAGTGAAACTTTAATCAGGGAGCATCCCCCCACTGATTATCAGCCCTCACCAATCGAGCTTTTACGGGCAGCAGGGTCCCCACTTAACTTCTTTGCTTTCGCTGAATTTTGAGATGGGGGTCTTACTGTCCACAAATAGCGGGATAAATTCGAAATGAACTTTGTGTTCTCATTAACAATTTATCGTATTTAATAAAAGGGTTCTTTCCCCTTTATATGGAAAAATCAATAAGGGGAAAGAACAATACCGAAAGATAAGGGTGGTTGTCGTGATAAAAACAAAAGATGAAATTGATAAAATTGTAAAAGAAATAAAAAAGAAAATAGATTTCTCTGGAGTAGTTTTAGTAAAAAAAGAAAAAGACTTAGTCTATGAAAAAGCTTTGGGTTACGCAAACCAAAGTGAATGTATAAACAATACGATACAAACAAGATTTGGCATTGCCTCAGGATGTAAAATTTTCACTGCAATTGGCATCTGTCAACTTGTTGAAAAAGGTTTTATTTCTTTTCATACAAAATTAAAAGATTGTCTAGAGATAAAATTTTCAAACTTCGATGAAGATATTACAATACATCAACTACTAACGCATAGCGCTGGTATACCAGATTATTTTGATGAAAGTATTATGGATAACTTCGAAGATCTTTGGAAACAAACACCTATGTATCTATTAAAGAGTTTAAAAGACTTTTTACCATTATTCCAAAAAAGTAATATGATGTTTGCACCTGGAACTAAGTTTCACTACAACAATGCAGGCTTTATCATACTTGGATTAATAATAGAAGAACAGACGGGACTTAAATTTACGGAGTATATAGAAAAGAACATTTTTAATCCGATTGGCATGAATGATTCTGGCTATTTTTCGTTAGATAGATTACCAAGACATACAGCTCTAGGATATATAAAGGACGAAACCAACCAAAATTGGAGAACAAACGCCTACTCTATACCGATAAAAGGAGGAGCTGATGGAGGTGCATATGTTACTGCACCAGACATGCTGAAATTTTGGGCAGCCCTATTTAATAATGAAATTTTAGGAAAGGAATATACAAAATTACTTTTAACTCCTCACATTCAAGTAAATGATAAACAGTCCTACGGCTATGGAATATGGATTGAAACACGAGAAAACAAGGTATTCAAATATCATGTAATGGGATATGATCCAGGCGTCAGTTTTCGCTCGGCTATATATCCAGAATTAGGAATAACTTTAGTTATTACGTCGAATAAAGGGGCAGGACCTGAAAAATTAATGACAGAAATAGAAAGAGCTTTTTAATTATATGGATTTAAAAGAAGAGATACGAAAATAATTTAAACGGGTTCATGATTGTTTCTGTTTTGAAAAATATTTTAGTTAACGAGGAACCCTTTATTTATTAAATAAGGGTTTTTTGTAATTCTGTACAATTATATATAATTATATGGATTTTTAAATTAGAAAACATTACTATATAGTTGTAAATTTTTATTATTAATTCATATGAAAGGATGTGT
>NZ_JBNLYC010000139.1:0-10786 GCF_050172015.1 Bacillus sp. GMa5/1
TTCTTTTAAAGAAAAATTAAAAGAAGAGGGGGGACAAGTCCCTCCTCTTTGTTTACAATATAGGGATGTTATACGTGAATAGAGGTAGGGAGATTATAAGTAAGTATACAGTGGCGTTTAATGGTTCATAGAAACAACATTAAGAGGAGTAGAAATATGATCAACACCACTTTTAAATAAAGAGGATTTATTAAAATATCCTATCATGTTAATAACAAGTTTACATGAATCTTTATAAAGCATTATGACCAACCATGAATAAATAGTTGGCTATAATGACCTTAAAGATCCATATCTTTTAATCCAGGACTATGCTCATTTGGTATTTCAGGAAGTTCTGGTACAGGAAAACCTTTTGGCGGGTCAGTTACTGCTAATGTTCCTTTGTTTCTACTTGGTGATTCACCTTGGAATATTTCTCCCATTCTTGTTGGATCTAAGCTAAAATTAAATTGTGCGTTATGGAACCCCATGTCTACATACTTTCTGCACTCTGGGTATTTATTAATATCATAGTTCGGTACAGGGAAGAGTTTCCCCCATTCAACACCCAATGTCTCTAAAGCTTTCGCAAAAGCATTTTGATGTGCATTATCACGTACAATTAAAAATGCAAGTGTTTCTCTAAAAGTTTGATTGGAACTCATTTCATAAATTCTAGTTTTTTGAAGTACACCTGTAGATTCGAGTACTACGTTATCTAATAAATCGCTAATTAAGTTTCCATGACTATATACCCAAGAGCCATTCCATGGGTTGCCAGCTGCATCAACAGGCAATGAACTTTGAGCACCTACAATAAAGTGGTGAGGATTTGCATGTTTAACCGCTTCATCAAGTGGTGCTGTGTCAATACCAGCATTTCCTGGCGTAGGTTCACCAGATCCAGTTAATAGTTGATTAATTGTATGTTGTACAAGTTCTACATGGCTTATTTCCTCTAAAAAAACACCTCGAAGTAAATCACGATATTGCTTCTCTTTACCTCTAAAATTTGAGCTTTGGAAGAAGTATTGCATCATTGTACGCATTTCGCCATAATGCCCACCTAATATTTCTTGTAAAACTTTTGCAGCAGCTGGGTCTGGTTTATCCGGCTTAATCATATTAATTATTTCTTCTTTATAATAAAACATGAAGGACACCTCTTTTTAAGTTAGTTAACATTGTTATCGTGTCCGCTATTTGGTTAATTAATACTTTAATTCATTTTTTTACCAATTAATTATTACCTCAAAATGCAAAGTTTTTGGAAATAACTATTTTAGATGTGAGATGAAAATGGGGGATAGATACTTAGCATTTAATAAAAAGATAAGATTATGAAATGTAATCTTATCTTTTCATTAAGAATAATGAATTGTAGCTTCAAGGCTTCAGAATGACTTTTATACAATCATCTTCACGATTATTAAAAATTTGATAACCGTAGCTCGCTTCTTCAAGGGGGATTTTGTGTGTAATAATCTCTTTTGGATCAAATTCTTTATTTGTTATTTTTTTAAATAGTTCTGGCATAAAATGAATGACAGGTGCTTGTCCCATTTTAAGATTAATATTTCTAACCCAAAATGCTCCGAGTGGAAATGCATTATAATTGCCACCATAAACGCCAGTCATTTGAACCGTTCCATATTTTCTTACAGCTTTCGTAGCAATTTGAATAGGGCCGAGAGTTCCGCCTTGTAATTTCAATTTTTGTTCCAGAAATTCTAGTGGCGATTTTTTTCCATCCATTCCCACGCAATCAATGACTACATCAGCACCGCCATGTGTAATTTCCTTTAAATGTTCTCCCATATCTGGAAATTTTGTAAACTCAAATACCTCAACGTTGTTAATCTTTTTTGCATAATTCATCCGATAATCTAAGTAATCCACTGCAATTACACGTTTAGCGCCTTGCATCCAAGCAAATTTTTGTGTCATTAATCCAACAGGTCCACAACCAAGGACGATAACAGTATCACCTGGCTTAACGCCTGCGTTTATTACACTCCAATAGGCTGTAGGTAAAACATCTGATAAAAATAGTAGGGATTCATCTTCAAGCTCGCATGATTCCGGTATAACAAATGGAGTAAAATTGCCAAATGGAACTTTTAAATATTCTGCTTGTCCGCCTGGATGATTACCAAATTTCTCCGTATAACCAAAGTATCCACCAGAATCGTAATGAGGGTTTGAGTTATCACATTGACTTTCCATTTCATGTTGGCAATAGAAACAATGTCCACAAGAAACGTTGAAGGGGATGACAACACGATCGCCTTTTTTCACTTTAGTGACATCTGGCCCGACTTCTTCAACGATTCCCATTGGTTCATGGCCGATAATGTATCCTTGAGGTAAGGGCATGTTACCTTGATATAAATGTAAATCAGAACCGCAAATAGCGGTTGAAGTAATTCTTACAATAATATCATCTTTTTTCTCTAACTTTGCATCATCAACTTGTTTAACTTGTACTTGATTTGGTCCTTGATAGGTTACAGCTTTCATCTCATATCTCCTTTTGGATTATGTCTCAAAACATAATTTTATTTAATCTCTTGGTGAAATAGAAATCTTTCTTTTATTTACTGAAGGGAATTAGGAAGTATACATAGTGTTGTTATGAAAGTATGTTATATCAGTTATTCTTTCTTATATGTTTTGCCCTACTTTAAGAAAAAAATCAATTTTTATTCATAATCTAATTTCCATAAAAAGGATAATTATTATTTCATAATTTGTAGCATATTAAAAACATCGGAGGTGAAATAAGATGGCAAACAATAATAGTGGAAGTCGTAATGAATTGTTAGTTCGAGGTGCTGAACAAGCTCTTGATCAAATGAAATATGAAATTGCACAAGAGTTTGGTGTACAACTTGGTGCAGATACAACAGCTCGTGCAAACGGATCTGTTGGTGGCGAAATTACAAAACGTTTAGTAGCAATGGCAGAACAACAACTTGGTGGTAGAGCTAACCGCTAAGTAAATTGGCTTAAAATATAGCAAATATGTAAATCAATTTCTTTTGTGTATTCATAAAAATAAAAAACCTTATATTAAACAGGTACTCACTCAAAGATTATTGATAATCTTCTTTCATAATCTTTGAGTATTTAATTTGTAAACTACTTTCCTAAACAATAAACACGCGGTGTTGGAAAGGTGTTTTACATGCATAGTAGAAAATCTTTTGCAGGAAAAAGCATACTTAAAAATTTGATTTCAATATTGAAATCAATATTTATTATGATATTTTCGAAAGGTAGGAATTTAAAAATGGGTATATTAAGTGGAAATCCTCAAAATGAACCGTTACATTACGGTGAAGTATTTGACATTTGGAGCTATCTTCTTGCTGCACAGGGTGCGATTGCAAGCCATCAAGTATTTATGAATCATACAGGTGATGAAGACTTGAAGAAGTTTTTAGAAGGCTTAATTGAAAATGATATGAATTCGGAAATAGAAGAATTAAAAGCTCTTTTAAAGATTAATGGGGTCGCTTTACCGCCTGCTCCTCCAGAACGACCAGTTGCATCTATTGAAGACATTCCTCCGGGAGCGCGTATTAATGATGTTGAAATTGCTGCTGCTGTTTCTGCAGGATTAGCAGCTGGACTTGTGACATGTAGTCAAGTGATGGGAAAATGTCTTCGAGAAGATGTAGGGATGCTATTTGGCCAATTTCATATGAAAAAAGCGCAGGCAGGTGTAACTCTGCTACGTTTAAGTAAGAAAAAAGGGTGGGTAGTTCCACCTCCGTTACATGTAAGAAATTCTGATCAAGCTTAATAAACAAAAATAAAAAAGTGGCATTGGCCACTTTTTTATTTTTTAGATGTATCCTCAAGCTTGGATTTATTTATTGTGGAAGAATCTATATATTCATCTGATATTTCCATAGCATATTTATCATGATGAATATGATTGCGATTTTTTAATTCATCGTCGTTACGTAGCACTAGCCTCTTCATATAAATATGGAAGAAAACTTCTGTTCCACCAATAATTAAAGCGGCTATAAATGAAGAAAGTCCAATGTTACGAGTAGCATCTAAATTAGTAAACAAGGATGTTAGTAACCAAGTTCCGAAAAAGCTTAAGCCGAAATCTGCCATTGTAGCAATCATATTTCCGTATTTAGGTAAAATGAAGAGGTCTCCGATTAAATAGGCAGCTCCCGTAAGAAAAAGAGAAATTAGTAATACTCTAGGAATTGAAATGCCTTGAAAGATACTGAGCATGATTAGCAATACTGCAGTTATCGCTGTGTATTTAATTAATAAGGCAACAATATGTTTCATCATTTTCCTCCATTGTTTAAACGTATATGGAATACAATATTTCATTAAAAACGGATTATGCTTTTATATAGCGTAACCCGTTTTAATCACCCCTTAATGGTAAGAAGTACAACCTGGGTAAGAAGCAGGCTTATACTATGGATAGTATTTGCGGAATATCGAGCTTTATTCATAAAGGGTAGTTCCATTCTTATAATAGAGATGTTGCCTAAGTACAGTGTTTTTTCATATTAAACTTAATATTCGTTGGTGTTTTGATTCATTAATATAAAAATAAACAAAGTATTTCCGCATTTAATGCATCTTTTTATCTATATATTTTCCGTAATCAGGTACAGCAATTTTATCAAATTCTTGAACCAGTGTTTTGAGGCTCGTTGATAGCAATTCACCTGACATTGGTATCCCATGTCCAGTAATAGCGACTAGAGGCTTTAATTCTTCTAATTTAATGACTGATTCTTTAGCGGCTTTCCAGTCTGTTGTTAAATAACGAGGAGGACCGCTTATTTCCTGTTCTTGAGTTATTACTTTATACAGATACTCCTGTTTCACTGTAACAAAAGCGTCCCCAGCAATTAAAGTTCGGTCTTTCTCTCGGAATAATGAAATATGCCCAGGAGTATGCCCTGGTGTATGAATCCATCTAAACTCTGGCATATGGGGAACAGTTCCATCGATAGGTAGTGCTTTTACGCTATTTCCTAAATCAATCGGTTCATTAGGGAACAGGGGAGACATTTTCGCTACCATACCACCTTCAACTGTTGGATCTGGTTCAGGATAGCTTTGTTGTCCAGTCAAAAACGGTATCTCCATTTGATGGGCATAGACTGGAACATCCCAATATTTAATGAGTTCAATTATTCCTCCAACATGATCAAAATGCCCATGAGTTAAAATAATTGCTTTTGGACGGCTATTTGTACCAAATCGCTCCTCAGTAACAGAGATAATTTCATTTGCACATTTAGGCATTCCAGCGTCAACTAAAACAAAATCATCGGTATGCGGATTCCCAACAAAACATATGTTGACGATTTGAATCGTGTAACAAAATAAATCAGGTAATACTTCGAGGCCATGACCACTTTCAATTGAAGTTGCTGGAATAAACTTATAATCACTTCCATAATTCATCTCATTGTCCACTTTTTATCCCCCTTAATATGTTTCAATACGACATTATAGTTCCCTAATTTCTCAAATCCATTTTGGGGGATTTGAGAAAAGAATTAGTGGGGATTACAAAAAATAAAAATTAAGGTGGAGACATATCAATTTATATAAAGTGCAAACAGAAAATATTGATTTCACAAGTGTAGTTTTTACTATTTTTTGAGGAGGGGTTATGAGTTAATAAAAGGTTCATCTGAATATTTTAATGTAGGTTTATAAAGAATACAGAACAGTAGCTAATAGAAATCCATTAAATGAGGCGATTACTTGTACCCATGCTTTTCATAATCAAAGGATATTTAAGTTTTGTGATGTAATTGAGATTGAGTAAATTATGCTTTTCAATAGCTATTAACAGCCCTTTCAGTGATACTAATATCTCTTACTAGCTATATGATATATTCTATTTTTTATCTAACTAACGCTCTTAGTGTAGTTGGTGTCCTTGCATTGAGTACTTCATGGTTTTTATTCATTTTCACATGTTTCATCCGAAAGAAAAACGGAAATCCCTTCTTTATTAGAGATAGGAAATTCCGGTTCATCTTTTTTATAAACAGTTCAATTGTATTTCAAATTCACATGATGATTCGGTAAATCACCTTGGATAAAGTAGGCTTTATTGATAGCGAATCTGTATTTCTTGATTAATTACTGCCTATTCCTCATACATCATTTTCCTCGTCATTCCACCGTCTACGACAAGGTTTATACCTGTAACAAAATCATTTTCACTGGCTGTTAAATACAGACAGGCTCGTGCAATATCATCTGGTTTTCCTACACGCTTTGATAGATGCTGTTCATGATCAATTTTACTTAATTTTGAATAATCTCCGGTTTCAATCCAACCTGGGGAAATAGCATTCACTGTAATCCTATCTTCGCTAAATGAGGCTGCGAGCGCATGTGTAATAGCAACGATCCCACCTTTTGTGGCAGCATAAGATTCTGAATTTGGCTCAGACATAATCGCCCTTGTAGAGGCGATATTCACAATAGATCCACCTTCTTTGTTATGACGCATATACTTTGCTGCTTCACGCGAACCCAAGAAAACACTTCTTAAGTTTGTATTGATCACATCGTCCCATTCTTCTAACGAAATATCGTAAGGGGACTTGAATAACTCTTTTCCTGCATTATTAATTAAAATATCTATCTGACCGTATGTTTGATTAGCTACTTCCATTAATCGAATAATATCTGTTTCCAGCCTTACATCTGTTTGTACGAAAAGTGCTTCTTTACCCTGTTCTTTCATCTTAGTAACTGTTTTTGCACCTGCTTTTTCGTCTATATCTGCTAAAATAACATTGGTCCCTTTTTCTGCATAATGTAAAGCAATTTCTCTCCCAATTCCATTTCCAGCCCCTGTTATGATCACTGATTTATTAGAAAAATTCATTGTAATTACACTCCTTTAAAAAAATATAACGTCTTTATTTTTTTATATAACATACAAAAATTATCCTTCTGCATAACCAATAGTTAATTAATTATGCTAGTATTTTTACTCTTCACTAATAAAAGGAGTAATTATCTTTTTTTCATAAGAAGATAACACAATATTCGTTGATGGAGTACCATATTGCATTGAATCATCAATAAATTGTTCTAAACTTTCTACAGAATGTGTTGCTATTTTGACAATATAGCTAATTTCTCCTGCTACTCTATAACACTCGAGTACATCTGGATGATTATAGCAAAAGTTAGATAATGATTTACAATTTGTTGATTTAAACAGTATAAGTGCAGAAATTGGACGATTTATTTTTTTTAGAGAAACATGTGCATGGTAACCTTCAATAATTTGTTGTTCCTCTAACTTTCGTACTCGCTCAGTTACTGACGGGGAAGATAAGTGAACCGCTTCCGCTAAATCCTTCATTGAAATTTTTGCATTTGACTGTAATAGTCCCACGATTTTTTTATCAATTTGATCCATAAATTACCCAACCTTTTTTTATAAAATAGAATAACCTAAATTCTTTATAAAATAAAGCGGAACAATCAAATATCCTTATTGAACTTATTTATCAGCCTTCTATACTTGTATAAAATAAGGGTAGAAGGAGGCGGTTTACGATATGAAAAAGATTTTATTATTATTAGCTGACGGGTTTGAAGCAGTAGAAGCTAGTGTATTTACAGATGTACTAGGCTGGAATAAATGGGAGGGAGATGGATCAACCGAGGTCGTAACAGTTGGTCTTCGGAATAAATTAACTTGTACTTGGAATTTTACTGTCATACCGGAAAAAACGGTTGATGATATTCAATTAGATGAATTTGATGCACTAGCTATTCCAGGAGGATTTGAAGAGGCTGGTTTTTATCGGGATGCATACAGTAGAGAATTCTTACATGTTATTCAACATTTTTATGCCAAGCAGAAGCCTATTGCCAGTATTTGTGTTGCATCATTAACGCTTGGCAAAAGTGGAATTCTTGTAGGTAAAAAAGCTACCACATACAGTCATCCAACGAGTAAACGAAAAGAGCAGTTAAAGAATTTTGGTGCAATAGTACAAAATGATTTAATAGTACAAGATGGAAATATTATTACATCATCAAATCCAGGCACAGCTTTTGATGTTGCGTTTTTATTACTTGAAAAATTAACATCTAAAAAGAATGCTGAACATGTAAAGGACCTTATGGGATTTTAGGCATTTATTCTTTTTGTGAGTTTTTTGTGCTTGCTAGAAGTAATGTGAAAAGTCGCCGTGCTCTAGCTCTATTTGCTGAACCCGAGGAAAAAGAAAAAGGGTTTGATTATTACAATACTTATAATAGGAGAATTTTTATGATTATAACACTTTTCACATATATATTGTTAGGTTTATCTTTAGCGATACCTGCAGGTGCTATGACAGTCCAAATGACGAAACAAGGAATGAGAAATGGTTTCGTACATGGTTGGTTTGTAGGTATAGGAGGAATGACTGTAGATTTATCTTTAATCGTCCTGATTTATCTAGGGTTCTCTAGTGTATTAACCAATCCATGGGTAGAAACAGTTATGTGGCTCCTAGGTTTTATATTTTTAATGTTTATTGGAATAGAAAGCATTAAAGAAGCAAAGTCGGAAGTTAACATAGATGGAGAAGATCCTAATAAATCTTTATTATCAGCTTATTTATCTGGTTTTATGATTGCTATATCACCGGCTAATATTGTATTTTGGATAGGGGTCTTTGGCCCGGTTCTCGTTTCTTCATTAGGTAATGCAAGTACATCTACATTTATATTAATAGCTGTAGGTATTTTATTAGGTATCTTTATGCATGATATGATCTTATTAAGCTTTGTTCATTTTACTAGACGTTTTCTAAATCCAACCTTTATTAAAAGAGTATCTATATTTGCCGCAATAGTCCTATTCGGATTTAGTGGTTATTTTGGTTATGAGTTTATAAAACAAGTAATGACTTTTATCTCAAAAGCATAATTCTTATAAACTTAAATAGGGTGGTTATAAGGTAAATGAAAAAGATACGTATTTTAAACGTAACATAATTGTAAATATGTTATATCACGTAGGCAACCCCTTAGGAATTCATTGATCCCTAAGGGGTTTTTAAATTCCTTACACGTAGCCTTTAGAAAAAAGAAACGATCTCAACTATAATTGATATTGTATGAGCTTAGCTCGATAGCTGGGGTACTACCCGCATTTTAACGAAAATATACGCTAAGCAAATTTCGATATAAAAGAAGCCGAATTTTCTACGCTAAGAAAATTTCGGCTTCAATTCGTTATAAGTTAGTTGCCACTTCGTTTTCTCCATATTCTTTCACTATTTTATAAAAAGTATTTTTCTTTCGTTTCAATAGCCCCGAACTTAACTCCCGTTAGTTTTCTATTTTTTTGTTCTCTTCGAAAATTCTTCTTATGTAATCTGTTGCGATTGCTTGTAAACAAGTTCTTAAGTCCTGGCTTAAATAGTGATACATTTGCAGCTGTCTTTTAACGTATTCTTGTTGTTTTAAGTTTAATTTTTTGATCATATCAATCACAGCATCATATTCGAAAAAGAAATGTTTTTTGTTAACTTCAATTATAAAAACATCATTTTGAACAGGATTTTCAAAGAAAAATTGCTCAAAGAATGTAGGGTGGGTCTCGTTATGCACAAGTTTTAACATAGATTATTGCTCCTTTAACTGTATGATTTTATATTGTGTTAACTAATAATATTTTTAAGATGGAGTAGCACTACATCGCTATCAAGCTAAGAAATACATTCTTTCTCAACACGTAAAAAAATGAACTGGATTTCTATGTACAACTATGAAAGGATGAAATTTTCGTTTTGGGGATACTTCAAAATCTTAGGTTGATGGACATGTATGGTGCCCCATAATTGAATCTTCTATTATTAGATATTATTTGCTTAAAAAAGCTTGCCATTAATGAAAATGGCAAGCTTTTTATCTTTATAAGTAATATTTCACTACATTAAATTAGAAATTAATTAGCTCGTTCTAATTTTTATATAAAAAGGAAGCAAAATCGTAATCAACTTATTTTGCTTCCTTTTTCTAACAGTCGTAAGTGTAATGACTATTCTTTCCAAGGTGAATGTAAAACGCAATCACAGAAATTTTTGCGTTTAAAGCCTGGAAGAAGTAACGAGCAAACATCTGCTTTAATGTTTCCAAAAGTAGTTTCAGGTTTATGAGCGAAACCTTCAAGGAAAGCAGGAAGGATTTTTTGTTTGAAATTATCTCGAGGGAAAGCAGATACAACTTGCTCGCGAATTTCCTCTGAAATTTCGTCATATCCATCCCCCATAACATCGTATCCTACTCCAGAATAAATTAATGAAACTTGGGGTTCTTTATATTCAGCAATTCCAATCGTTGTGTGAAGTGCAATCGAATCCCAAACCAGTCTAATTGACTCATTATCCATGCCATGTTGTTGCAGAAAACTACGTGCAGCATTTGCACCATCTACTTCAAAACGTTTGTCTGGACTACTAAATTTCTTTGTAAGTCCAAGATCATGGAATAGAGCGCTAACATATAATAGCTCTTCGTCATACTTAAGATTAGCTTTTTTCCCTTGAAGAGCACCGAATAAGTAAACACGATTTGAATGATTCCAAAGTAAATCGTTACCATATTCACGAAGAATTTCTTGCGCCTCTACTGCTATTTTACTATCTGGAATTACTATACCTGCAACTGTTTTTTGCATATAAATTGCCTCCTATAAATAATTGATATTGTCTAATTTTCTTGCTAGCTCATGAGCTTAACTTAATTATATAAAGCATCTATTATTTATCAA
>NZ_JBNLYC010000140.1:0-10456 GCF_050172015.1 Bacillus sp. GMa5/1
AATATTATTATTTTCAGTAATTTACCCCTTTACAAGTGAAATATAGAGGAGTATATTTACTCTCATAAATCATTCATAAAATTTCCAAAAAAACCTAAAATCGCTGAGTTCCAGAAATGGAGCGGGGGAACCAATTTTGTGCATCGTCACTTGGGGTGAATCTTTCAGTTTTGAAAGTAGGGCTACTCTTTAGGCCCGAATCCGACAGCTAACCTCGTAAGCGTTTAGAGAGGAGGTTTACTTTTTGTTGTTCATTTTTTGAACACTGAGTAGAGCTCAGTGTTCTTTTTTAACATTAAAATGGTAAATTTTAACAAAAACAAAGCGAGGGATAGCTATGTTAGATGTTGTAATGGTCGGGATTTTTATTTTATTAGTTGCATCAATGGCAAGTCTTGCAAGTTGGTCAGATAAAGTTGTGAAAGAAGGAAAGCAATCATGATGATTGTCTTATCGGTTATTGTCGCAGCAATTACAGTGTATTTAGTGTATGCATTATTAAATCCAGAGAAGTTTTAATTAGGGGGAATCATTCATTATGATTTGGGTTGCAGTCATTATTACAATGCTCTTGTTTATTTTAGTAGCAAAGCCAACGGGGATTTATTTAGAAAAAGCTTTTCAAGGTAGCAAAAAGCTAGATAAAGTATTCGGGCCTTTTGAAAAAATTATTTTTAAAATTACGGGTGTAAAAGAATACAATCAAACGTGGAAACAGTACGCATTATCATTAGTTTTACTCAACGGATTTATGATTGTTATTGTATATTTCATTTTCAGATTACAAGGTGTATTGCCGCTAAATCCGGCGCATATTGAAGGAATGGAGCCTACGCTCGCTTTTAATACAGCAATTAGTTTTATGGCTGATACAAACTTACAGCATTATAGCGGTGAAAATGGCTTATCTTATTTATCACAATTAATCGGGATTACATTTTTAATGTTCGCAGCACCAGCAACAACATTAGCGCTCGTTATGGCTTTTATAAGAGGACTTGCTGGAAAAGAACTTGGTAACTTTTTCGTTGATTTTACGAGAGCGTTAACGAGAGTGTTTCTTCCTATCGCATTTATTGCGGCACTAGTTTTTGTCGCTCTTGGTGTACCGCAAACGTTAGATGGGGCTGTTACAGCACATACGATTGAAGGTGCAAAGCAAAGTATATTACGCGGACCAGTTGCATCATTCGTGTCCATTAAGGAACTTGGAAATAACGGTGGTGGATTTTTCGGAGCAAACTCTACGCATCCTTTTGAAAATCCAGGGCAAATGAGTAATATTTTGCAAATGATGCTTATGATGTTATTACCAACTGCACTTCCGTTTACGTACGGACGAATGGTAGGAAATAAAAAGCAAGGTCGTATCCTTTTCGTATCACTATTCATGATGTTTTTACTAGGATTTATCACAATTACGACATCTGAATTACATGGAAATCCAGTATTAAATGAAATGGGTATCCAGCATGTACAAGGAAGTGCAGAAGGAAAAGAAGTGAGGTTCGGAACAGTATTTTCTTCCCTTTATGCGACAGTAACGACTGCTGCGGAAACAGGTGCTGTTAATACGATGCATGATACGTTAACACCAATTGGTGGTTTAGTACCACTCGTAAATATGATGTTAAATACAGTATATGGCGGCGTTGGAGCAGGCTTTGTGAACATTATTATGTATGCAATTATCGCAGTCTTTATATCTGGATTGATGGTTGGACGGACACCAGAATTTTTAGGTAAAAAGATTGAAGGTAAGGAAATGAAATTAATTGCGGTCACGATTTTATTTCATCCATTGCTCATTTTAGGCTTTTCGGCATTAGCTCTTTCAACAAATTTAGGGACGGATGCTATTTCTCATTCCGGTTTCCACGGTTTAACGCAAGTTGTATATGAATATACATCGTCAGCTGCGAATAACGGATCTGGATTTGAAGGATTAGGAGATAATACACCGTTTTGGAATATTACGACTGGTTTAGTTATGTTTTTAGGACGTTACTTCAGTTTAATTACGATGCTAGCTGTGGCAGCTTCGTTGAAAGAAAAAACGGTAGTGCCAGAAACAGTCGGAACGTTCCGTACAGATAATAGTTTATTTGGTGGCATCTTCATCGGAACAATTGTAATTGTTGGTGCATTAACATTCTTCCCGATGTTAGTACTCGGACCAATTGCAGAATTTCTTACATTGAAGTAATGGAGGGTAAATGATGAGACCGGTAGTAGTAAAAGAAAAACAATTAAATGAGTCACAAATACATGCTGTAGAAGATGAAGTTAGACAAGCGAAAACGATGGATCGTGATATCGTAACACATGCGATGAAGCAATCCATTGCGAAATTGAATCCGAAAGTCATGATAAAGAATCCGATTATGTTCGTTGTGGAAATTGGATTTATCATTACGTTCATTTTATCTTTTCTTCCAAGTAGTTCTAGTAGTATACCAGGTTGGTTTAATATAACAGTTTCTCTCATTCTATTATTTACAGTTTTATTTGCGAATTTTGCAGAAGCATTAGCAGAAGGTCGTGGTAAAGCGCAAGCCGATTCTTTAAAGCAGTCGAAGAAAGATGTGTTTGCAAATGTTGTAAAAGAAAATGGAGACATTGTCCAAGTTTCAGCAACTGATCTTACAAAAGGTGACGTTGTTATCGTAAAACAAGGAGAAATGATTCCGAATGATGGCGAAGTAATCAAAGGATTAGCATCTGTAGATGAATCTGCAATTACAGGGGAATCAGCTCCTGTTATAAAAGAAGCAGGCGGTGATTTTTGTTCCGTAACAGGTGGAACGATGGTCGTAAGTGATGAAATTACAATTGTCATTACGAGTAATCCTGGTGAATCATTTATAGACAAAATGATTTCTTTAGTAGAAGGAGCTGCTCGTCAAAAAACGCCGAATGAGATTGCTTTAAATACAGTATTAACGAGCTTAACTCTTATTTTCTTGATCGTCGTTGTGACGTTGCCGATTTTTACAAATTATTTAGGGTTTCAAATTGATACTGCTGTGCTAGTTGCATTATTAGTTTGTTTAATTCCAACGACAATTGGTGGTTTGCTATCAGCGATTGGTATTGCTGGGATGGACCGGGTGACAAAATTTAACGTGTTAGCGATGTCAGGGAAAGCAGTAGAAGCTGCGGGCGATATTAATACAATTATTTTAGATAAAACAGGTACGATTACTTTTGGGAACCGAATGGCTCATACATTATTACCTGTAGGAAATGAAACGATTGAGCAAGTTGGAAAGTGGGCCGCTATTAGTTCTGTTTTAGATGAAACACCAGAAGGTCGATCTGTTATCGAGTATGTGCAGGGAAAATCTATATCATACAATAGAGAACTTGCAGAACAAGGTGAGTTTGTTCCGTTTAAAGCAGAAACGAGAATGAGTGGTGTTGATTTACAAGACGGAACGAAAGTGAGAAAAGGTGCTGTAGGTGCCGTTATTGAATGGGTTGAGTCACAAGGCGGAATAATTCCGAAAGATGTAAATCAAAAAGCAGACTTAATTTCAAAAGAGGGTGGAACACCACTTGTAGTTGCAGTAGATAATCGTATTTATGGTTTAATTTATTTAAAGGATACAGTAAAACCGGGTATGCGTGAGCGTTTTGAACAGTTACGCCAAATGGGGATTAAAACGGTTATGTGTACAGGTGATAATCCGTTAACGGCAGCAACGATTGCAAAAGAAGCTGGAGTAGATGAATTCGTTGCCGAGTGTAAACCGGAAGATAAAATTGCTGTTATTAAAGCAGAGCAAGATAAAGGGAAACTTGTAGCGATGACAGGTGATGGTACAAATGATGCTCCAGCATTAGCACAGGCGGACGTTGGATTAGCGATGAACAGTGGTACGACAGCAGCGAAAGAAGCGGCTAACATGATTGATCTAGACTCGAATCCAACGAAAATTATTGAGGTTGTAGGAATCGGTAAGCAATTGTTAATGACACGAGGTGCTTTAACGACGTTTAGTATTGCGAATGATATAGCGAAATATTTTGCAATCATTCCAGCAATGTTTACACTTGCGATTCCGCAAATGGAGGCATTGAACATTATGAAATTAACATCACCACTGTCAGCGATTTTATCAGCATTAATATTTAACGCTGTTATTATTCCATTACTCATTCCGTTAGCGATGAAAGGTATTGCATATAAACCGATGAGTTCTAATGCATTGCTTAGCCGAAACTTACTTATTTATGGGCTTGGCGGAGTTATCGTTCCGTTCATTGGAATTAAGGTAATTGATATGATTGTCGGCTTGTTCATATAAGGAAGAGGGGAAAAAGATGGAGAAGAAACAAAGTATGCTATCACCAATTATCCGTATTACTTTTACATTTCTAGTGTTGTGTGGACTTGTATACCCACTTATTGTTACTGGTATTGCACAAGCAGTGATGAAGGATAATGCGGATGGAAGTCTAATATATAATGATAAAAATGAAGTGATTGGTTCTAAATTAATTGGTCAAAACTTCACGGATCCACGTTATTTTCAAGGGCGTGTTTCTAGTATTGAATATAAGGCTGAAGCATCTGGTTCAAATAACTATGCACCATCTAATCCAGATTTAGCAAAGCGAGTAGAGAAAAGTATTGCGGACTGGAAGGAAAAAAATCCAGCTGTTCCAGTTACAGAAGTACCGATAGATTTAGTGACAAATTCAGGTTCAGGGCTTGATCCTGATATTAGTCCAAAGGCGGCCTCGGTGCAGGTGGATCGCATCTCGAAATTAACGAATATTCCGAAAGAAAAACTTAATCAATTGATTAAGGATCAAACGGAAGGCGCTGCACTCGGCTTGTTTGGAGAAGATCGTGTGAACGTCTTAAAATTAAATTTAGAGTTACAGAAATTAATAAAATAGCAACAGTGCTACCTCAATCTAAAGGATTGAGGTAGCGTTGTTTCGAATGAAAGGTAGTGTTTATTTTGTATGCAGATGATTATGAACCGAAGTTCCAAAGGCGAACGCCAGAGGAATATTTAGAATATATTCGTCAGCAAAATCGCGGAAAGTTAAAGCTATATGTAGGAGCAGCTCCAGGCGTAGGAAAAAGTTATAAAATGCTCTTTGATGCAAGGGAAATGAAAAAAGATGGAATTGATATTGTAATTGGTTTAATTGAAACGCATGGAAGAAAAGAGACGGAAGAAGCAATTGCTGATTTAGAAAAAGTTCCTTTGAAAGAAATCCAGTATAAAGGAAAGGTATTTTATGAGCTTGATGTGGAAGGAATAAAAAAACGCGCGCCGCAAGTAGTCGTAGTGGATGAACTTGCGCATAGTAATGTTCCTAGTTCTAAACATAAGAAACGTTATATGGATGTGCAGGAATTGTTAGAGGCTGGTATATCGGTATTATCAGCTTTTAATATTCAACATTTAGAAAGTGTTCATGATATTGTAGCTCAAATTACGAATGTAAAAGTAAGAGAACGAATTCCAGATTTTATTTTACAAAAAGCAAATGAAATTCAGCTCGTTGATGCAACGCCTGAGGTATTAAGGAAGAGACTAATAGACGGAAAGATATATAAAGAAGAAAAAATTCAGCAAAGCTTACAAAACTTCTTTACACTTAATAATTTAGGAGCACTTAGGGAATTATCACTTCGAGAAGTTGCCGATGATATGGACGAGAAAATTAGCCAAACAGTAATAGAACCAATTGGCGTAAAAGAAAAAATTCTCGTTTGTGTACAATACAGTTCAACAGCGGAGAAATTAATAAGACGGGGATGGCGCATGGCTGATCGGTTAAATGCTGAATTGTACGTATTAAACGTTGAGAGGGAAAATATAGATTCTATTTCAGCTGGAAAAAAGCAGACGATTGAAGAGTGGAAATCGTTAACCAATCAATTTGATGCGAGTTTTGTATTAGAAGAGGCGAAAGGGAGAAAACCAGCGGATGTTATTATTGAAGTCGCAAGAAGATTACAAGTGACGCAAATTTTACTTGGACAATCTGCAAGAACAAGGTGGGAAGAAATACGAAAAGGCTCTATTGTAAATGAAATTATGAGACAAACAAAGTATATTGATATTCATATTGTTGCGGATCAAAGAGGGTAAAATAGAGCCGACATTTTGGGGGCTCTATTTTAATTTTTGTACAGCATGAAAACTTAGCATTTTCATTGCATATAAGATTACAAGTAAAAACATAATTGCGCCTAGGAAGAAAATCCAAAAGTAATTTTGGTTAAATAAAAGAAATCCACCTATAAGTGGCCCTGTACCCATACCAAGATAGCGGATGAAGTTGTATATACCGATAGCTGTTGCACGTTCTTGTACGAATTCTTCTGTTAATAAAGTAGTGTGAGTTGGCATAGAAAGTCCCATACTAAAACCGTACAAAGATGTAACGATAATGATGAATGAGATATTGATGCTATATGTGAAAGAGAATAAAACGACACATATAATATTGAAGAAACTCGTAATAAATAAAGTTGGCTTTGTTGTGAGGCGTTTTTGCAAAAACTTGTAGCAAAAACTTCCTAGCATGATAGAAAGAGACATTGGCACAAACATAAGACCAATTTCATTTGTAGCTAAATGAAATGAATTTGCTAAAATGCTCGGTAAAAAAACGAGAAAGCAAAAGTAAATACAAAATTGAATGAAGCCAATAAGAGTAATAGAAAATCCAGTTTTATTTTTTAAGATAAGAGAGTAATTCTTTTGTGCTTTAGAACGCTTAATTACATTTGGCTTTGTTTCTGGAAGTAGTGAAATGTTTATAATTAATAAGATAATGCCAAGTGTAGATAAAAAGAGAAATACAGATAAGTGACCATGTATACTGCCAAGATAACCACCTATGAGTGGAGCCATTGCAGGTGCGAGGGCAAGTAACATTTGGTATAGGCTCATCGCGTCTCCGCGTTCTTTTCCTTCAAATAAATCGCCGATAATCGTTGCTGAAACTACAGGTATAGCCGCTATTCCTATAGCTTGAACAGCTCTAAAAAAGAGAAATAAATAAATGTTTGCCGAAAAAGCACATCCGATTGAACCAATTGTACTAATGACTAAACTAGGAATAAGGACAGATTTTCTTCCTTTTGTATCAATTAAAGGTCCATATACGAGCTGCATAATTGCAAGAACGAATGTGAAAAGTGAAACTGTTACATTTACAAGATAAAGAGAAGTGTGAAAAGAATTTTGAATCATCGGTAAGATAGGTGTGTAAATATTTTGCGCGAAGGAACCGAATAAGGCACTAATACAGACAACATATAAAATAAGAGTTAGTTTAGATTTTTTCATCATGTTAACCTCCTTGTGATTTAGTTTCCTCGGAAACTAAATTTATTTTAACATGATTTTCTTACTTGTAAAGATGAAAAAATGGTTTTAAAATGGTATATAGTTAAATTGTTTCTTTGGAAACTTAGGAGGCGAACGGATTGAAGCATGCAACGAAGCAAATGGAAATACTTTCGGACATTCGTACACTTTTGCATAAAAAAGAAGAATATTTAAAACGACAAAATGAGAAGTTTCTTCGTGAGACAGGCGTAAGTAGTATGTCTTTATCTGAGTTACATGTAATCGAATGTATCGGAAAAAATGGTTTGATGAATGTAACGGCAATTACGACAGAAATGGGCATGACGAAGGGAGCAATCTCTAAAATTTGTACAAAGTTGTTTCAAAAGCAATTCGTTGAGAAGATGCAAATGTTAGATAATCAAAAAGAAATCTTCTTCCGCTTAACGGAAAGTGGGAATGAAATATATAAAGCTCATGAAAAATTGCATAAGCAAGCTGAAGAAAAGTGGTTGTTACTTTTAGATGGATATAGGAAAGAAGAGCAAGACTTTATCCAAAGGTTTATAAAGGATGTCTCCGATCATTTGGAAATATAATTGGAAGAAAAAACTCCTTTTTCTCAAGTCTTTTAAATATAATTTCTGAAAGAACTCATATATAATAGAAAAAGATACTTAACATGGTGAATAATTAAAGAGTCAATATATATAGAGGAGAGAGTAACATGCTTGAAAATACGGGGTTAGTATTAGAAGGCGGCGGTATGCGTGGTGTGTACACGGGCGGGATATTAGAATACTTTATGGAACAAGATTTATATTTTCCATATGTAATCGGTGTATCAGCTGGTGCTTGTCATGCAGCGTCGTATCTTTCCAGACAAAGAAATAGAAATAAAACGGTCAATATTGATTATGCATCACATCCGAAATATTTATCGTATAAAAACTTATGGAGAAAACGTCAACTATTTGATATGGATTTCATTTTTCATGAAATCCCAGAAAAGCATGTTCCGTTTGATTTTGAAACATACTTTAATAGCCCAGAACGTTTCCTTGTAGGAACGACGGATTGTGAAACTGGGCAATCTGTTTATTTTGAAAAAGAAGGAACGAATGATGATGCGCTAAATTTATTACAAGCGTCTAGTTCATTGCCTTTCATTGCACCGGTAGTAAATTACCGCGGTAAACAACTGTTAGATGGCGGGATTTCTGATCCAATTCCAGTTCGTAAAGCGCAAGAGGATGGATTTAAAAAATCAGTCGTAATTTTAACGAGAAATCACGGTTACGCAAAGAAAAAATCAAGATTTGGGTGGGTTGCTGCGAAAGCTTATAAAAAATATCCGAACCTTGTTAACACGATGCTGAATCGTTATGAAGTGTATAATGAAACACTTCACTACATTGAAAAAGAAGAACAAGCTGGGAATTTATTTGTTATTCGTCCAGAAGTGCCGCTTCAAGTAGATCGTATGGAAAAAGATACAGCAAAACTACAAAATTTATACGAGCAAGGCTATGAAGACGCAAAGAGACAATTTGCAGATTTAAAGGCGTTCTTGCAAAAATAAGTATTAGGCTGCGGAGATGGAGTTCTCTGCAGCCTTTTTTTGTATTGCTTGCTTATCCGTTACTTTTTAAAAATGTATGAATGTTTAAGTGTTTAAAGAGTTTGTAAAACATCGGGGTTTCTTGTTGAGGAGAATTTATTTGAAGGATATTATGATGATGTAGCGCTACTAAACTATTAAATTTATGAGGTGATTGTTAATGAAAGGAAAAGTTTTTTCAATTACGACTTTAGTATTATTAGCAACATCAATCTCAACAAGTGCATTCTATCCAACTCTAAGCGGTCACAAAAGCGGTAACCTACTATCTTACAGAGCTCAAACTACTACGAATCAAAATGCATCTCGTTGTTCAGTAGCAATTTCTTTTATTAAATCAAATGGAAATAATTCATATATTGAAAGCGCTTCAGACAAATTAGGATCCCATGAATCTGGAAGAGCATTAAACGCAACTGTGAGTAATGGTGCATATAACGCCTTTGGTGCAAAAGGACTATACTCGGAGCATTATGCAAATGAGAATAATGGCTATCAAGAAGATACACACAAAGGTACTTTTGATAGTAATGGTAACTTACGATTACAGTGGTAAAAAGCATTAAACAGTTGTCTTTATAAATATTTAGATAAGGAGAAGGGGATGTTCATCATCTCCTTCTTATTTAAAAGGAGCACAGACATGTACCTAGCTTTTAAAAATATAAAAAGCAATAAACTGTTTTTCTTAATTCTCCTTATGTCATTTTTTATTTCTTTTCTTTCTATATCAATAGCCGCACTTTTAACAGAGTCTAAACGAAACTTTATATCGGCTTTTCAAATCGGTTTTCCAGAGAAGAACCAAGTTTTAACTGTTCCGATAGCGAATGCAACTGAATTGGAAGAGATAATTCCTTTCATACAAGATACTTTTGTTAAAAGTGATATTTATGTAGAGCATTTAAAAGCATTAAATAGTTCAGGGGCAACAAAGATCATAGCTGTGAATTTAAAAGATGATTATTATTGGAAGCCATATATTTCTGAAGGACAATATTTTCATCGTGAAAATGTAAACGATATGGTTGTTGGCGATCAAACGAATGTAGAGGAGTTATATGAATTTGATGATACATATAAAAAAATAGGAACTATATCAAGAAAAGACAGTGACGTCGGTGTAGCAGGCATATACGTTCCACTTCAAAACTTACCTACTATATCTAAAAAAGGTATTATCGAGAGTAAACAATTACAATTAACAGTTGTTAATCCTACATCATCTATTCATAACGAAATAAAAAAGTTTATGGGTAGGAGTAAAGAAGTGCTTTCGGGAGATGTTCAAATGCTGAATGAACGAGATCTTCAAGAACTACATGTGACACATATAGATCCAGCAAATAAGTATTATTATAAATTTATTCTTGTTGCAATTGTTTCTGGTATTTCTGCGGTTTTATTTTGGATTTATAAAAAAGAAAGAGAGATTTCATTAAAAAAAGCAGTAGGTGCTTCTAATATATCTATCTACTGCGAACTATATATTCAAATTTTGTTTATT
>NZ_JBNLYC010000141.1:0-10442 GCF_050172015.1 Bacillus sp. GMa5/1
CTATGAGCGATAATTCACATGATCTTTCTAGCAAACTAGTAAGAAGAAGGGTACAATGATAAGAGTTGTGTCTGTAAAATAATAATTAATGGAGTTTTGTTTATAATGAAAAAGTTAAAATATCTTTTTGTTTTTGGGATTATAATTGCTGCTGCGTTTTTTATAGGGAAAGATAAAATCATGCAAAAGGCGCAAGTTCTACGCCTAGAATTTCTATCTGAAATGAAAGAAGCAGCTATGATTGAAGATGTTCCGTTTATTAAACAATTACCAGAATTACCTCGAGGATGTGAAGTGACAAGTTTAGCTATGTTGCTGCAATATAAAGGTGTACAAGTAGATAAGATGCAACTTGCTAGCGAAATTCATCGTGTTCCATTTGAACAAAATGGTTTGCGTGGAAATCCTTACGAGGGATTTGTGGGAAATATTTATACAAAGGCAGAGCCTGGATATGGTGTGTACAATAAACCAATCTTTGATTTAGCAGAAAAATATGTTCCTGAAAAAGTAATTAATTTAACAGGTAGAGACATGCAAGATATATATAAAGTAATTAGTTCAGGCTCTCCGGTATGGGTCATTATTAATACGACGTTTAAGCCGCTAGCTGAAAGTAGTTTTGAAACATGGAATACGAGTTCAGGCGAAGTGAAAATTACATATTATGAGCATAGTGCAGTAGTAATTGGATATGATCAAAACTTTGTATATGTAAATGATCCTCTTAAAAATAATCCACGTTTGGCTGTTCCGCGAGCAGAATTTGAGAAAGCTTGGGAGCAAATGGGAAAACAAGCAATTACTATTTTATAATAATGAAAAAGTCATCTTTTGGATGGCTTTTTCTTTTTAGTTTATCATCACTGAAAATTCAGAAGATTCTTTTAAAAGTTAACAATTCACGTTATAATAACATTTAACTTGGTGAAGAAGGGGAGAAGAGAAATGGATGTTGCAAAGGAACTTGTTTTGTCAAAAAATCAGTTAGTTGAGTGGAGAAGGCATTTTCATAAGTATCCAGAGTTATCTTTTCAAGAAGAAAAAACATCGCAGTTTGTGTTCGATATACTTCGGAAATTTCCATGTTTAGAAGTGTCACGGCCGACTAAATATAGTGTGATGGCAAAGTTAGTAGGTAAACATCCGGGCAAAACAGTTGCGATTCGCGCCGATATGGATGCTCTTCCTATTCATGAAGAAAATGAGTTTGATTTTATTTCTACATATAAAGGTGTAATGCATGCATGTGGTCATGATGGACATATAGCGATATTACTTGGGGTTGTATATAAGTTAGTAGAAGAAAGAGAGAAGATTAAAGGGGAGATTCGTTTTCTATTCCAACATGCTGAAGAGAATTTTCCTGGTGGTGCAGAGGAGATGGTTGCTGCAGGTGTAATGGAAGGTGTGGATTATATTATTGGTGCTCACCTTTGGGCGTCGTTAGAGGTTGGGAAAATAGGTGTTATTTATGGTCCTGCAATGGCTGCACCGGATGTTTTTAAAATTAAGATAGAGGGAAAAGGTGGACATGCTGGAATCCCTCATGAAACGGTGGATAGTATTGCAATTGGAACACAAGTCGTTTCGCAACTTCAGCAAATTGTATCTCGCCTCACGAATCCATTAGATTCTCTCGTAATATCTGTTACACAATTTCATGCGGGGACAACTCATAATGTAATACCAGAGCAAGCCGAGATTGAAGGGACAGTAAGAAGTTTAAGACATGAATTACGAGGTGAAACAGAGAAGAAGATTGAGCGGATTGTGAAGCATATTACGGAATCTTACGGAGCGAAATATACATTTTCATATGAATATGGGTATCGACCAGTTGTAAATGACTATGAAGCTACAGAGCTTATTGAACAAACGGCATTACAACTTTATGGAAGGGATAGAGTTGTTCGTTTACAGCCGACTATGGCTGGAGAAGATTTTTCAGCGTTTTTACAAAAGGCACCGGGGACATTCTTTTTTATCGGAGCGGGAAATAAAGAGAAAGGTATTATATATCCTCACCATCACCCTCGTTTTACGATTGACGAAGATGCATTGCCGATTGGAGTGGAAGTCTTTGTATCAGCCATTATGAACTTTATAAGTAAAGGAGAATGAGATGAAGAAAATACACATTCTAGCGCTTATCCCAGTTCTTTGTTTAGTAGTTGGGCCAATATTTGCGAATTCAGTTACTCCTTACGTATTAGGGATGCCATTTTTATTATTTTGGGTATTATTATCAGTGTTTATTACATCTTTTTGTATGGGGCTTGTGTACGTGTTTGATCCTGCTAATAAGGAGGATGTAAAATGACTGCATTACTTATCATTATTTTATTTTTGTTTCTCGCACTATTTTTAGGGATTCGGGCACAACATGGAAAAGATATGAATTTAGAGCAATGGTCAGTTGGGGGAAGAGGGTTTGGCACTATTTTTGTTTTTCTCCTTATGGCAGGTGAAATTTATACGACGTTTACATTTTTGGGAGGAAGTGGCTGGGCGTATAGCAAAGGAGCACCTACCTTTTATATTTTAGGTTATGGCGCTTTAGCTTATCTTTTATCGTATTTTTTATTGCCACCGATTTGGAAGTATGCGAAAGAGCATAACCTTGTTTCACAGTCGGATTTTTTTGCGAAGAAATATAGAAGTAAAGCGCTTGGGATTATTGTTTCAATTGTTGGTGTTGTTTCCATCATCCCATATCTTGTTTTACAGTTAAAAGGACTGGGAATTATCGTTTCAGAAGCTTCTTACGGAAGGGTGTCACCTGTTGTTGCGGTTTGGATTGGTGCTATTGTTATAACTATATATGTAATGGTTTCAGGTATACATGGTTCGGCTTGGACGGCTGCTTTGAAGGATATTATGATACTGTTTATCGTTATGTTTTTAGGTATATATTTACCGTATCATTATTATGGAGGATTTCAGCCGATGTTTGAGGCTGTAGAGGCAGCGAAACCGGAATTTTTATCTTTACCTGAAGAAGGAATGAGTATTTCTTGGTTTGTTTCTACTATTATATTAACGGCCCTCGGTTTTTATATGTGGCCTCATACATTTGCTTCTGCTTTTTCTGCAAAAAATGAAAAAGTATTTCGTAAAAATGCAGCAATTATGCCATTGTATTCTTTAGTTTTACTTTTCGTATTTTTTGCAGGATTTGCTGCTATATTACAGGTTCCGGGATTAAAAGGAGCGGATGTAGACCTTTCATTGTTCAGACTTGCTCTTCAAACGTTTGACCCTTGGTTTATTGGAATTATTGGTAGTGCGGGAGTATTAACGGCATTGGTTCCGGGTTCGATGCTTGTTATGGCGGCTTCTACACTGTTAGCGAAAAATATTTATCGAACGATAGTTCCATCTGCTTCAGATAGACAAGTTGCTAAGATGGCAAAATTATTTGTGCCTGTAGTAACGCTCGTGGCAGTTTTATTTACATTTAAAGGAGGAGAAACGATAGGAGCGCTTCTATTAATGGGATACAGTATTGTTACACAACTTTTCCCTGCACTTGTATGTAGTTTGTTTCCACGTCAAATTATTACGAAGCAAGGAGCTATTGCAGGAATGGGAGTTGGGCTATTAGTGGTCGCATATATTACCTTATCTGGTTCAACTATAGCCACGATGTTTCCGAGTTTCCCGCAGTATATAAAAGATTTGAATGTAGGTATAGTCGCATTGTTAATTAATATAATTGTGATGTTTGTAGTCGGTGGATTTACAAAAGGTGTATTTATAAAGAAAAACACTATAATAGTGGAAAAGTAATTCGTTTATCCCGCATTAACAAGCAGTAAGACCCCCACCTCAAAATTCAGCGGAAGCAAAGAAGTTAGGTGGGGATTAAACTGTCCGTAAAAGCCTGATTGGTGAGGGTTGAATAAAGTTTTACTTTATTAGAGCTATCTTTGAAAAGAGATAGCTCTTTTTTGTATATATTTTCTTCTATTAGCGGAATCTAACTAAAAACTTGTTGAAAAGGAAGTTAGGTGGGGAAATTGTTAGAGCTTGAAGGTAACTTATTTGAAGTTATGAAAGAAATTAGGGATGAGTTAGGTTCACCTAATGATTTAACAATTAGAGAAGTTGCTCTTGCTGGGAGTTTTACACGTTGTGCGGTTGTGTTTTTATGTGGATTGACAGATAAGGATAATGTTTATAAATATGTAGTTCGTACTCTTCAATATGAAGAAGTGCAAAATGAAGCGGCTGTCGTTCAGACGTTATTGGATCGTTTTATTTCTATTGCGGAAGTGGGTAAGAAGACAACATTTCCGGATATTATAAATGCGATTTTAGCGGGAGATACAGTTATATTAATTGATAATATTCAAACTGCTATCATTATTAATAGTAGGGCTTGGGAGAAGCGAAGTTTAGAACCACCAGTGACAGAAGATTTAATACGCGGACCGAGAGTTGGATTAAATGAAGATATTAATGTGAATAAAATGTTAATCCGACGCAGCTTACGCGATCCAAAGTTGAGGTTCCAATCTTATATTATGGGGAAGCGATCGCAGAAAGAAGTAACCTTAGTATATATAGAAGATATTATTAATCCTCACATTGTAAAAGAGTTAGATCGCCGTCTTCAATCAATAGTGACAGATGTCGTTTTGGAAACAGGTACGATTGAACAATTAATTCAGGATAATAATTTATCCCCATTTCCACAGTTTTTGAATACAGAGAGGCCTGATAATATTATAGCCTCATTAGCGAAAGGGAAGGCGGCCATTTTAGTAGACGGATCCCCGTTTGCTCTTATTGCACCACTTGTGTTTGTTGATATTTTTCAATCTGTAGAAGATCATTACGAGCGCTGGGTGATTGGAACGTTATTAAGATTTTTACGTATGGGTTCAGGCATAATCGCGGTTTTGTTACCAGCTATGTATGTAGCACTTGTATCTTATCATCAAGGACTTATTCCTTCTAAACTGGCTTATTCAATTGCAGGTGCGAGGGAAGGTGTTCCGTTTCCAGCATATATTGAAACGTTAATGATGGCCTTGACTATGGAATTAATACGAGAAGCTGGAATCCGATTGCCCAAACCAATGGGACAAACGATAGGGATTGTAGGAGGTCTTGTAATTGGAGAAGCTGCGGTAAATGCAGGGATTGTAAATCCGTTTTTAGTTATTATTATTGCAGTTACTGCGATTGCTACGTTCTCGCTTCCTGTATATAGTATTACGATTACGTTCCGAATTTTACTTTTCGTCTTTGTATTAGCTGCAACGGCTTTTGGACTGTATGGGATCATTCTAGCTCTGATTGCACTTGCTATTCATATTACAAATTTAACAAGTGTTGGTATACCGTATACAACTCCCATTGCTCCTGCATTTTATAAAGATTGGAAAGAAGAATTTATTCGCATGCCAAAATCGATGTTGAAAGATAGACCAGAGTACTTACAAACAAAAGATTCTACAATACGTCCAAAGGAGCGAAAATAAGTGAAACCATTTGAGTATGGCGATGAAGAGATTGGATCTCGGGAAATTGGGTTTGCGGTATCATCGACCATTATTGGTATAGGGGCATTGTCTATGCCGAGAGATATCGCTAACCAAACTTTATTTTCGGACGGTTGGATTATCTTGCTTTTGGGTGGATTGATTTGCGCAGTTTTAGGCTGGTTTGTGACGAGAGTGGCTATCTTATTTCCAAAACAAAATTTTGTTCAATATACGAGTGCGCATTTGACGAAGCCTGTTGCATACACAATTAGTTGTATTTTAGTATTAACGTTTGCTGCTTTGACAGCATATGAATCGCGAATGATTTCAGTTATTTCTCAAACGTATTTATTTAGTGATACACCAATACAACTACTGTCTTTCTTCTTCTTATTAGTTGTTATTTATGGAATAGCAGGATCAAGAGCAGCCTTATTAAGGTTAAATGTTTTATTCTTACCTATTGTTTTAATTGCGATAGTACTTCTTTCTTTATTGAATATAAATTTAATGGAAATAAATAATTTACTACCAGCTTTTCAAACGAAAGTAAGTCAATATGCTGTTGGAGTTAAAAATTCTATTTTTACGTTTATTGGATTTGAAGTAGCTTTATTTTATGCGGTGTTGCTGAATGATAAGACAGCGAAAAAAGCGCCGATGGCAGTCGCGAAAGCGGTGATGGTAAACGTGCTGTCATACATTTTAATTTATGTAACTTGTATTAGTGTTTTTACGTATATGACAACACGTGGATTGACATATCCAACAATTGAATTAGGGAAAGAAATTGAAATTGGTGGAGGATTTTTAGAAAGGTTTGATGCGATTTTTTTTACGACTTGGATTATTACTATTTATAACACGACAGCAATGTACTATGATGTCGCATCTTTATTGTTTTGTGCTATGTTTCCGAAAGTGAAGAAACATATTTTTATTTTCGTAAGTGCCCCAATTATTTTTATGGCGAATATGATACCTAGTAGTTTGAATGCTTTATCAAGTTATGGGACTTATTTAGCTTGGATAGATATGGGGTGTGTTGTGTTAGCACCTTTGCTCGTTTTAATTGTATATAAAATAAAAAGAAGGAATGGTGGAAATGAAACACCTTCTTAAAATTATAATGGTTATGGCTTTAACTGGATTTATGAGTGGGTGTTCTGAGTTAGAAGAGATAGAAGAAAGAGGATTTGTAGTAGGAGCGGCTTACGATATCGTGAAGGAGAAGAAAGCGAATCCAATTATGAAAGGGACCTATCAGATGGTACTCCCCAGTAAATTGTCTCAACAGGGTGGACAAGGGGGTGGGGATAGCGAAAATTATATTAATGTTAGTGCAAAAGCAGATAGTGTATTTGAACAAATAAGAATAATCGCTAAAAAAATTAGCCGTACATTATTTTTCCCTCATATACAAGTGATTATTTTCTCTGAAGAATTACTTTCACATCCATACATTTTACAAAATACGTTAGATGTATATATTCGCGATCATGAAATGAGAAGAAATATTCGTTTGTTCGTTTCTAATAAAAATGCCGAAGCTATTTTAAAACAAAGTGCCAAGCCTGAAAATTTACCGGCGCAGTATATTGATATGTTAGCTGAACACCCTCCGAAAAATGCCCAAATGATTGAGGCTGCAAGAATTGGTGAGGTGCAGGAAAAGATGATCTCTAACCGAAGTTTTGTATTACCTATTCTGGAACTAACAAAACAAGGAGTACAAATGAACGGTGCAGCATTGTTTCGTGGAAAGGATAATAAATGTGTAGGCAATTTGAGTGGGGAAGAAACAGTAGGGATGAATTATATAATAGGTAAAAAAATTGGAGGTTTTTTTACCATCCGTAAAAAGAATCAACTTATTACATATGAAATTCATAAGTTACGTCGAAAAATTAAAGTATCCACAACGAATGCTACAAAACCAAAGTTTGATATTCATTTATCTCTGGAAGGCACATTGGCTGAGTTGCATTTTAGTGATCATAAAAAGGTTTTGAATGAAAAGCGTTTAGAGAAGGATATATCGGAAGAAATGGAGAAGCGTATTCAAAAATCAATTAAACTTGTTCAAAAAAAATATAAGGTAGATGTACTAGAGTTAGGGGAAGTGTATAAGCGACATAATTATAAAGAGTGGAAAAAGGTAAGTAAGAATTGGGATCAAGGCGAAAATTACTTTAGTAATGCTGAAATTACTGTTCATGTTCATCCAACAATTGAACATTCAGGTTCAGCTTTACCGAAAAGAGTGAAATAAGGTGATGAAAGTTGTTTACTGGATTAGGAATTAGTTGCACGATATTAATGGCAGTTCTTCCAGGAACTATATATTTTATTCATAAAAAACTCACAACGTATGGAGCACAGCCGTGGAATACTGATGTGCAAAAAAAGAAACCTGAATAATTTCAGGTTTCTTTCGTGCAAAGCATATGTGAAGGGGGATACCTTCTATGTATGCTTTGCTTTATACAAGCCCTAACCAATGTACCAATTGTGTAGAGAGGAATGTAACAACAATGGCGATAACGGTAGGGATTGCAAACGATAAGAATGTCCATTTTGCACTTTTTGTTTCTTTGTATATATTAACAAGTGTTGTTCCGCACGGGAAATGAAGAAGTGAGAACAACATTGTGTTTAACGCTGTTAACCAAGTCCAACCATTTTCTAGGAATAGATTTTTAATTTGATTAAAATCATCTATTTCAGTTAAAGCCCCAGTTGATAAGTAAGACATTAATAAAATTGGGATTACAATTTCATTAGCGGGTAGTCCAAGAATGAATGCAGCTAGAATAAAGCCGTCAAGTCCTAACATTTTAGCAAATGGATCTAGAAAGTTTACAAAATACATAAGTAAGCTTGTGTCACCAATAAAAATGTTAGCAAGTAACCAAGTTAATGCAGCCGCAGGGGCAGCAACAACTATAGCTCGTTTTAAAACATAGATTGACTTATCGAGTGTTGCGCGAACAATTGTATTCCAAACTTTTGGCTTGCGGTACGGAGGTAACTCAAGTGTGTAGTGAGTTGGAACCCCTTTTAATGCTGTTTTTGATAGTACCCAAGAAACAGTTAATGTCATAATAACACCAATTACAACCATTCCGACTACAACGCCAGCAGTAACCAATGTTTGCATACTGCCTGTATAACCAGCAGCCATAAATAGTGAAGCCATTAAAATTAACATAGGCCAGCGACCGTTACAAGGAACGAAGTTGTTCGTTAAAATTGCTAGCATGCGTTCACGTGGTGATTCAATGATACGTGTTGACATAATGGCTGCTGCATTACAACCAAATCCCATTGCCATTGTTAAAGATTGTTTCCCGTGTGCGCCGGATCGTTTGAATAAGCGGTCCATATTAAACGCGACACGTGGTAAGTATCCGTAGTTTTCTAATAGCGCGAACATAGGGAAAAAGATTGCCATAGGTGGTAACATAACGCTAATAACAGCACCGATACCACGGAACAAACCAAGTATTAAAATGCCATGTAACCATTCAGGTGCATGCGCTGCTTGGAACCAAGATGTTAAATATCCTTCGGCCCATCCGAAGAATTCGGCAATCATATCAGATGGTACGTTAGCGCCTGCAATTGTAAGATAAAAAATAATAGATAAAATACCGAGCATAATTGGGAATCCCCAGATTGGAGATGTGAAAATTTTATCTAGTTTTTCGGAACGATATAATTTATCAGTATTTGTATATTGGACAGATTCTTTACATATGCTTGCAGATGTTCGGTAAATATCTCCGACTATATCATCTCGTATATCTTCTTTTGAAAGTGTTTGTGCATGTTGAATAATATAGTCTAATGGAAGAGCTTTACTGGCTGAGTGAGATTCCATTAATTACGACCTCCCTTACAAGTGGTTCATTATGGTGTTTTTGAAGTGTAGTTAAGAAATTTTTATCTCCATCTAATATACGTAACGCAATCCAACGTGCTGGATACGTATCACCGAACACTTTATAAATTTGTGGTTCTAATTCCTGAATCATATTTTCAATTTTTTCGCTGTAAGTAATTTTAATTGGTGTTGGAATTAGTTTTTTATTTGCTACTCTTGCAATAACATTTAGCAAATGACCAATACCTACTCGGTTACGTGCTGAAATTTTAACGACAGGTACACCAAGTGATTTTGCTAATTTCTTTTCATCGATAACAATCCCTTTTTTCTCGGCTTCATCAATTAAGTTAATGCAAATGACTACATTATTTGTCATCTCCATCACCTGGAGTGCTAAATTTAAATTTCTTTCCATAGCAGTTGCGTCTATAACAACTACAGTTACTTCTGGTTTTTCAAATATAATATAATCCCTCGCTACTTCTTCGTCTGCGGAATTTGAGTATAGTGAGTAAGTTCCCGGTAAATCTATTAATGTATAATTACTTCCGTTATGTTCATATTCTCCTTCAGCTTTTAAAACAGTTTTTCCCGTCCAGTTTCCAGTATGTTGTTTTAAGCCTGTTAAAGTATTAAATAATGTACTTTTCCCTGTATTCGGGTTACCAGCTAAAGCGATACGATGTTTGCTCATCTGAAATCATCTCCTATTAATACCCCGAAAATAAGGGAGCTTTCTTCTTTACGCAGTGCAATAGTTGTGTTGCTCACTTGATAAGCGACCGGATCTCCAAGTGGACTGCGTTGCAATACTTTAATCGTCGCCCCCGGGATAAATCCCAAATCTAATAAGCGTCGTTTCATAGTTCCTTCTAATTGTATCTTCTCAATTTGTACAAACTCTCCTATTTTAAATTCGGAAAGTGGTTTTATATTAGCCGATACCATAAAAGTTACCTCATCTCTATATTTTTAGTTTGAGTTTAAAAAGTTTCCTAAGGTAAACTTTTTGTTAGTAATATAGTAGACTACATTGGATTATGTTGTCAATTAGTACT
>NZ_JBNLYC010000142.1:0-10343 GCF_050172015.1 Bacillus sp. GMa5/1
ATCCTAATGAATCTACAGGCATTTGTCTAATTATAAATGAGACTGGCTCGTTTTCTATACAAAAAACATACTGTATATAGTAGTCCATGAACCATATAGATTAACTTACTAAAAAGGAGGAAAACATATGAGTTATGGTGGAAGTTGCGCTGGTTTCGGCGGTGGATTTGCTTTGCTTATCGTACTATTCATCCTTCTAATCATCATCGGATGTAGCTGTTGGGGTGGCGGCGGATACGGATATTAATATATCCTATCCTTGAAAAATGAACTAAAAACTATAGAAAAACAGCTCAAATATGAGCTGTTTTTTTTCATACTTTCGTATGAATTTATATCCCTCTTATTTGCGATTTCAACTAGCAACATATTGTTTACTATGGAATAAGAAACATTTTTACTAAGGGGGATTACAATGATTAGAGGTCTTTACGAAGCACATTTACCTGTCCGCAACTTAAAAGTATCAATACCTTTTTATGAATCACTAGGGCTAAAATTATATAAAAGAGGAGATAATATTGCTTTCTTTTGGATTAAAGAAAATGAGAGTTGGCTCGGCCTTTGGGAAGGCACAGAATACAAAGTGAATTATCACCCCTCTTTACGACATATCGCCTTTCAAGTAAGTTTACATGATTTAGAAAATGCGATTCATTGGCTAAATCAAAAAGGAATTTCAGCACGAAAAGACTTTGGAATGGAACCAATTGAACCAATTGTTTTTCCGGAATTAGCACATGCAGCCGTATACTTTAACGACCCTGATGGAAATAGTTTAGAATTGATTGCACAATTACCTGTTGGACTTCCCACAGCGGAAAAAGTGTATTTAAGTGAGTGGAAAGAACAAATTCAAACATCGTCATTACATAAGGATTAATCTATTTATGTCAGTTTCTTATTCCACACTTCTTAAAACAAATAAAAACTTCAATAAACTATTTTATGGGCAAACATTAAGTGTACTTGGGGATTGGTTCCATACGGTAGCTTTATTAACATTTGTCTACAGCATAACGGAATCGCCGTTTATGATCGCACTTACTTTTATAAGTAAAAGTTTACCACAGCTTCTTCTTAGTCCATTCATAGGCGGAATTGTAGATCGTTTCTCTAAAATTTTTACCGATATTACACGGGGAATTCTAGTCCTTACATACTTACTCGCAGGCTATAAAATTGAGATTATTTTCATTGCTAATATATGTTTATCTGTACTTTCTTGTTTATTTGAACCGGCTAAACAAGCAACCCTAAAAAATATCGTACACCAAAATCATTTCGTAACTGCTAACTCTCTTTCTAGTATAATTAATGGTTTTATGTCTATTATGGGGGCTTCTTTGGGCGGAGTAATTGCACAATCTTTACATATTGAGTTCGCTTTTTTAGTAAATAGCCTATCATACTTTATTTCAGCCTATTTTATTTATAACATGAGTATTCCTGCTCATGATACTTGTAACAAGAACAAAGCATTTTTCACTGATATAAAAGGTGGTTATACATACATATTACAAACAAAAATCATTTTAACATTAATTCTTGTCGGCATTTCATGGGGGATTATTGGAGGTGCTTATCAACTACTTCTAACGATCTATGCCGAAAAAATTTTCCATACGAACATTGGGATTTTATATACGGTTCAAGGGGCTGGGCTTATGATAGGAAGCCTTCTCGTTAATCTTTATATATCCCATAATAAAGAAAAAATGAAAAAAGTATTCGGTTGGGCCTACTTATTACAAGGAATTTTCTTTCTCGGATTCATTCTATCCGATCAACTTATTATCGGTATCATTACTTTATTCTGTATGCGCATAGCAGGAGGAATCATCGTTCCACTTGATACGACATTACTTCAAACTTACACACACGAAAATATGATAGGTAAAGTTTTTTCATTCCATTATTCCATTTACGGATCTCTTATTCAGTTATCGATGTTTTTTACAGGAGGGCTGTTAGAAATTCTTTCTCCTCAAATGATTGGCTGTTTATTAGCTACATGCTGTATTTTTGTAAGTTTTATATGGCTGTTCTTGTTTTATCGCGGGGATCTCAGTGAATAATTTAATGATAATCAATACATTTTGATCCCATTCATTATTTGTTTCCCCATAATAAAATTGTTTAAAAATACAAGTCAGATTTTTTAGTTAAAGAGCCTTATATGGCAACACTATTTGAGAAAAAACTAGATATTTATGTTAAAATACAAATAAGTTTGTGAAACATTGCACTTAAATAATAGACTTTAACTAGTTAAACTTGATTAAATAGGAGGGCTGTTTTGGGTATCACATTCTTTTTCATATGTATTATATTAGTGGCTTCTATTCTGCAAGCAAGTACAGGTTTTGGCTTTTCCATAATGGCAACCCCTTTCTTACTTATGTTATTTCTACCACAAGAAGCTATACAAATAAACATTATTTTATCTTTAATTATCTCCATTTCACTCATTTGGAAAATAAGAATGGACGTTGATTTTGTTCTACTGAAAAGGTTTATTTTTGGAAGTATAGTTGGTGTTCCTTTTGGCATTTTAATTTTCATTTCCGTTAACATAAACACTTTTAAATTAGCAGTTAGCATCCTACTCTTACTATTAACATTGTTGCTAATATGCAACGTTAAGGTTAGATCAACACAATCTAGAGATTTCATAGCTGGCGGATTATCTGGTCTTTTAACGACAAGTATCGGTATGCCAGGTCCACCCCTGTTACTTTATTTTACAGGAACTAATACTGAAAAAGAGAAGTTAAGAGCAACTACATTAGCTTTTTATCTGTTTATATATTTCATTAGTCTAGTAACTCAAATACTCTTTACTGGCACAAACAAAACCATTTGGGAATCAAGTTTTTATGCCCTTCCAATTGTATTTTTAGGTTTGTTTATAGGTCAAATTATTTTTAAATGGCTTAATCAACGGATTTTTAAAATATTTACGTACATTCTTTTAAGTTGTACAGGGGGTTATCTTCTTATTGAAAGTTTGAACTTGTTATAGAAGATGCTTTAGATCGTGCAATAACAGATATGTTCAAACGAAATTATTGCTGTATTTTCCGGCGGGGTATTCCATATCAAAACTTAAATAACTTTATTGACAGTTTACAATTAGCAATAATCTTTCTTTCATAAGGAAAATATTTCAAATTAAATACTAAATAAAACGATAAAAAGCGGCTATTATGCCGCTTTTACTTACTATTGGCATTTCATTCTCATTTTCTATCACTTTTGTAAAAAATTATTAATTTTTATTTCTATGTACATGATAACAAACAAAATACCTAAGTTCAGAAAGAATAAACAACTTTCTGGCCTTAGGTATTTCTCCTTCTCAAAAAGGCAAACCTGCATCACAGGTTTGCCTCTTTACTCACTTCTTATTTAATCCTTTTTCACTTAAAAACTCTTTCATATGCATTCTTTTTTCTTTAGACATAAACGAACTCATTGATTCCGTCCATGTTACGTTTTTCTTGTTTGATGATCTTTCTTTATAATACGCGTTCATCGTTTCATCATATTCGTTTAGTAATTCATCATATTTTTGTTCATCATATCCATTTTCATGAAGAACTGCTGCTACTGGTAAACGTGGTTTAACTCCATGTTCTTCATCTGGTACACCGACTGTCATTCCGAATACAGGATATACTTTATCCGGTAAATGAAGCAGTTCACTCACTTCTCTCGGATTATTACGAATACCACCAATATAACAAATACCGTATCCTAACGATTCTGCTGCTAGTGCTAAGTTTTGCGCAAAAAGTGAAGCATCTACCGTCGCAACGATAAAGTCTTCTACTCCCTCATGCTTTATCTCTGTACTATGTTTTTCACATGCAATTTCAAGTCGTTTTAAATCTGCACAACAAACAAAAAATGCTGCACAGTCCTTCACATGGCGATTTCCGGATAGCTCTGCTAGTGTAGCCTTTAATTCCTGATCTGTTACATATATAACAGAATACGCCTGTACAAAATGTGATGAAGCTGCATGTTGCGCAGCATGCACCATCTTTTCTACTACATCTTTCGGAATTGATTCTTCTTTATATTTACGAACTGAAACATGTTGCTCCATCTTATGTATGATCTCATTCATGAAAATCACTCCTTTTTTCTCTTCATAATGAAAAATTAACATATCTTTTTCAATTTTCACAACTTATAAGCACAAAAAGAGCAATTCTTTTTGAATTGCCCTTTTTTAAAACGTTTATCGATACGGTAAATGAAATTATAATTATCTTTTTACGCCGTTTTCAAAACTTTAATACCTTTTACGATATTCCAAATGAAGTAGTAAATTCCTACAAGAATGAACACTGCATATGTGATAGCCATTCCAATTCCAGCACCGTCAGATTGATTGAAACCTAAACCGTACATGCCTGATACTGCTAGTCCTCCAAATAAGATTGCGTATGGGAAAACATGTGACCAAAATGCTTTTTTCGCGTGATACTTCACTTCATCTTCTGCAACAAAGTACACGATAATTGGTAGTAAAAATGGTGCAAAAAAGATACTAAAGTAACATAACGAAGATAAAATATTATTTCCTTTCATCCGATTCACCTCTAAATAGTTTTTGTTACCTTCATTATGTCAGGAAATCATTCTAGAAACTATCGCTTTACCTTTCACGAACGTGACATATTTGTAAGATTTTCCTCAAACTAAATCCCGCCTGAGTTTCAGACGGGATCACTTTCACTATATTCGATTCATAAACCAATACTGTGTAATTGCTAAATATTCTCGTACATTCGATGGAATGATGATTGGTTTCGGTGTTTTTGCCGGAAGACCTTCTAATTGTAAACCTTGTTTGGCCGCTATTTTTTTCGCTCTAAACATGTGAAAATCATTTGTTACGATCATACCTTTTTTCATATCGGCTGGAATTAACGGTTTTGAGAATGTAATATTCTCATCTGTACTCGTAGATTTGTCCTCCATTATAATGCGGTCTTCTGCGATATTTTGTTTTATTAGTCCTTGTTTCATTGCTAATGCTTCTGAAATGTCTTCGCCTTTTCCTTGTCCTCCAGATACGATAGCGATTGTTTTCTCATGTGATTTTAAATATTCAGCTGCTTTATCAATACGATATTGCAATGAATAAGATGGTTTCGTCCCATTTACTTTCGATCCTAGTACAATTATGTAATCAGCATCGTATGTTGCATTCATATGCCCATGCTTATAAATGTGATATTGTAAAAACCCCGCATACACGGCGCAAATCATTATAACAACTAAAATGCCCTTCATTATTTTCTTCTTTCTCATATTCATATACTCCTATTTTCTTTTACTTCCTTCATGATAATATCCATTTATTTGTTTGTATACAGACAAATTCCAATAAACCCTAATTTATCCTCTGAAAGGTAATATTTATATTACTTTCGGGAATAGTAAGTACAACTTTACACGAAGGAGTGTCTCTATTGCTTCTCTTTTTATGTAACGTGTCGTTCTTTTTCATCTTATTTTTGCTATCGCTTAAGTTACTCGGTAAATCCGCGTTAGCGCAACTAACTCCTCATGATTTTGGGGCTATAATTTTTTTATCTTATTTAGCTTTCCAGGCCATACCCGTCTCTGGTGCTTTACAAGCATTTCTCGGTATGGTTGTTATCACATGTTTACATTTACTCCTTACAAAATTAAGCCTATTCAACAAACTAAATCGTTTTATTCTCGGACACCCTATCATTTTAATTAAACATGGTGATATTATTTTTGAGAACTTACAAAAAAGTAGATACCCCATTGCAGAACTGCTTTCTAATCTTCGCGTTGCAGGATATCCAAGTGTTCATGAAATTGAATACGCTATTTTAGAAGCGAACGGCGCTATTAGTATTTTACCAAAAAGAGAACTTGTACCATTAACTCCAAAAGATTTAAACATAGATGTTAAGTATGCTGGATTACCAATTGCACTTATCGTCGATTCACAAATTCAATATGATAACTTAAAGTTAATACATAAAGATGAAAAATGGTTATATAAAGAATTAAAAGAAAAAGGAATTACAAATATTAAAAACGTTGCCTTTGCTTCTGTTCAAGAAACGGATGGATCTTTTGCTATTAGTTTAAAGGAATAAGAAAATCCCCTTAATTGCTTAAGGGGATTTTTTATCATATCGCTTCTTTCTCTCCTGCCATATTTAATGGAACAGGATGTTTCATACGATTCATCGTAAATACGATAATCGCTGTCATTACTTCTGCAACTGGCATAACGAGCCAAATTCCATTTATACCAAATAGTTTCGGCATAATCCATAACAATGGAATAATAAATAGTAATCCTCGGCTCATTATAATAAGTACTGATTTCTTCGTTTGTCGCACTGATTGGAAGTACTCTCCATACACAATGTTATAACCTAAAAATACGTATTGGATAAAGAATAAACTAATACCTGTTAAGGTTAACTCCAATAATTCTGGAGATTGAACATCAAATAAACCAATGATATATTTCCCGAAGAATAATCCGACAATTATCGCAACGCCTCCAAGGACAACTGCAATTTTCACAGCAAACTTCAATCCTTCACGAAGTCTCTCTGATAAATTTGCCCCGTAATGGAAACTAGCAATTGGCTGTAATGCTGCTCCAACACCAAAGAATAATAGTAATGTCATTGCATGAATACTATTCACCATCGCATAGGAAGCTACTCCTACTTCTCCTGCATATTGGACAAATGCGATATTAAAACCAATCGTTACGATTGCAACCGTACTTTCTGCTGTAAAACTTGGGAAACCAATCACCATAATTTGTTTGACAGTATCCCATTCAAAATGAAATTTCGTCCACTTTAAAATACTACTTTTTCTAAAGAAATGGGTTAATAATACAAGGAAACCAATCGCTGCCGAAAGAATAGTCGCTGAGGCAGCACCTGTTACGCCCCATCCAAAGATAAAAATAAAGATATAGTCAAACACTATATTTAATACAGCCGTTACAACAAGACCAGCCATTGCTAAATTAGGATTTCCATCATTTCGTATAAATGTACTTAAAATATTTTCTAAAACGTATATCATTCCAAATGTTAATAATACGTGTAAATAGTCTAACGCATATGGTAGAATCACTTCGTTTGCACCAAATAAGTATGCTAAATCTTCTATTCTCCATAAGCAAATCGCTGCTAAAATCCCTACGATAACAACTGCTACCGTCATTGATTGAGTAAAAATAGACCTTGCTCTTTCTCGTTTATTTTCACCTAATGCAATGGAGTATAACGTTGCCCCGCCCATTCCGATCCATAATGAAATAGAGAAGAAAATCGAAAAGGCTGGAATAGCCACGTTCACTCCTGCTAAACCGTTCGCCCCAACTCCTCTACTAATCATAACCGCGTCAATTACAATATTCACTGACATTAATACCATTCCAAGAACTGCTGGTATTAAATAAGAAATAAATAAGCTTTTAATTGGTTTTTCTCTTAATTTTTCTGTTGCTTCCATACTCTAATATGCTCCTTTTTTTCAACTCTCTTTTCTTAGTTTAAACCTTCAAGTAACTTTAAGGTCAATAGAGAATTAAAAAATAGGTGACTTAATTATCGCGTTTGATGCTCATTTGTAATTATACGAGTCCTATAACTTATTGCTTTGTTTTTTCATTATAGGAATTTGAATTTCTGTTACTTGCTCCTCAGGATCTTCTGTTACAGACCAATCAATTAATGCAATCTCAATTGCATCTCCACTTATTTCGTATCCTTCTTGATCAATATATTTCATTAGCTTCTTATATGTTTCATCAGTTTCTTCATATGGCCCATGATGATATACACAGGCAAACATACCTTCTTTAATTTCATCTGAACTCTGTACTTCAAAAGGCATATAATCCAAAAGAATAAATACACTGCTATATGCTTGAAACTCATTTTGCATTAACCCTTTTTTCGCAACAGTTACACCAATATCTCCAGAAAATAAGCTATCATCCATTTGCCTCATATTTTTTTGCAACGAATGAATGTAGTACTCAAACATATCATCCGTCGTATTCGGGGCAACCGCAATAGCTGTTATTTTTCGCTGCGGGATCTCTTTTATTACCATTTGTTCAGCTTTTGCTTTTGTTGCTTCCTTAATTAAATGAATTCTATGCTCCATTTTCGCTAAAGCATACTCAATTTCTCTTTGTTTCTTCAGCATCATCTCTTGTTGTTTTTCCAGTAAATTGAGTGCGTATGCTGGATTTCTTTCATCAATATATTTTTTAATTTCCTTTAATGGAATGTTTAATTGGCGTAAAAACTTAATCGTATCTAATAGTGAAAATTGATCGATTGTATAATAACGATAATTCGTTTGAGGATCAACAATGGACGGATGAAAAATTCCTTTTTCATCATAATACCTTAATGTAGATTCTGCGATATTATGCATTTTTGCCATTTCTCCAATTGTAAAACGTTTATTTAATAACATCTTTTATTTCCTTCCATTTCTATTTATTTCATTATATGTTCATTTTGTCTTCAAAACAAAAAAGAATTCCCATACGAGAATTCTTTTTTTACTATTAAACCTCTATTATTATAGGAAGAATCATCGGCTTTCGTTTTGTATTTGTATATATATACTTCCCTAACGCTTCTCTTACCTCCCTTTTCAAAATACCCCAGCTATTCACATTCTCTTTCTTTAAATTATTAATTGTAATAACAGCTAATTTATTTAATTCTCTTAAAAATTCTTCTGAATCACGAACATAGACAAATCCACGAGAAATAATATCAGGACCTGAAATTATTTCTCCATCCACTTTATTAAAAGTAATAACTATAACGAGCATTCCATCTTCTGAAAGTTGTTTACGATCACGTAATAATGCATTTCCAACATCTCCAATTCCTAATCCATCTACATATATATTTCCTGCCTGTATTCTTCTAGATTGAATTGCCACTTCATTACTAATATCTACAACATCTCCATTACGTACGATAAAGATATTTTCCTTTTCAATACCAATTGATTCTGCTAACAAACTATGGTGATGTAGCATTCTAAACTCTCCATGAATTGGGATAAAATATTTAGGTTTCATTAAAGTGAGCATTAATTTCAATTCTTCTTGATACGCATGACCAGATACATGGACTCCAGTAGAACTACCTGATCCATAAATTACTTTTGCTCCTAAAGCAAATAGATTATCTATAATTCTTGAAACGTTACGTTCATTTCCTGGAATCGGAGTCGCAGCTATAATAACCGTATCTTCTGGTAAAACATCAACTTGTCTATAGTTTCCACTCGCTAAACGCGCTAAAGCTGCCATCGGTTCTCCTTGACTTCCTGTACAAAGTATCGCTACCTGCTTTGGATCTAAACGATTTATCTCACTCGCTTCAATCAACATGCCGTCTGGAATATGTAAATACCCTTTCTCTAGAGCAACTTCTACTACATTTACCATACTTCTCCCGAGCAAAGCCAATTTTCGATTTGTTTTTATGCAAGCTTCAACTATTTGCTGAACACGATTCACATTAGAAGCAAATGTAGAAATAATTACTTTTCTATTTGCTTTCATAAATATTTCCTCTACCCGTTCTCCTACTGACCTTTCTGATGGAGTAAAACCTGGGCGTTCTGCATTTGTGCTTTCAGATAATAAAGCTAGTACACCTTCACTTCCTATTTTAGCCATTTTATGAATATCAGGATGTTGATTATTTACTGGTGTTAAATCAAATTTAAAATCACCTGTATGTACTACAGTACCTTCTGGTGTATGAAAAACAATACCGAGACAATCCGGAATACTGTGGTTCGTTTTAAAAAAGGTTGCCTTAATAGAACCACAATCAATTTCTGATTCTGAATGAATAACGATTAATTCCTTATCATTTTGAAGATTGTGTTCCTTTAATTTAATTTCAATTAAACCTAACGTTAACTTTGTTGCATAGATTGGTACATTTAGTTGTTTTAAAAAATATGGTATTCCGCCAATATGGTCCTCATGCCCGTGCGTTACTACTAAACCGCGAATTTTTTCTTTATTTTCTTGCAAATATGTGACGTCTGGAATTATTAAATCAATCCCTAATAAACTTTCATCTGGAAATTTAGATCCACAATCAATGACGACAATATCATTTTCATATTGGATAGCATACATATTTTTTCCTATTTCATTTACTCCACCTAAAGCAACAATAGACAAGTTATTTTTTAATGAATTCAAATGATAAAACCTCCTTTTCACATTTATAATTCGTGAAATAGCATTTAGGCTT
>NZ_JBNLYC010000143.1:0-10275 GCF_050172015.1 Bacillus sp. GMa5/1
GTATTTCCACTTCTCGAATCGATATACCATTCTTTCTCAAAAATGGAACTACCCTACTTATATTTATACTTCCGTTAAGACTACAACAGATGAAGCTGTAGTTTGCGTATGCGTAATACTTACAAATATATTTATACCGCTAGGCAAAACCCCTTTTGTCTTCTCAGATAAATGGAAAACTGGTTTCGCATTTTTATCACTTAATATCTCTCCATCATGAAAGCCAAATGTTCCACAAATTCCTGTACCAATTGCTTTAGACATAGCCTCCTTCGCACTAAACCTTCCGGATAGCCATTCCATCTTTCTCTTTTTTTGTTTTATGGAATAAAATTGTTCCTTTTCAGCTTCAGTAAGGATTTGATTCACTAGTGATTCAGGCCGTTTATCATACATTGATTCAATTCTATTTATTTCAACCGAATCTATTCCAATGCCATAGAACATACACGCTCCTCCTCCGTTAGTTCTCTAAAGCAATTCCATACTGTATCGGACTCATCATTTGATATTTCAACGGATGGTTGTCAAGCATCTTCATTTTTATTACTCTTTCTTTACACTCCTGATCGGTTTTTGCTGCTAAACCATTTTCTTGTTCTTCTTGAAAATTTGATATAAAGGATACAATTTTCTTTCTTTTCTCTTCAAATTCTATAAACAATTCATGCTTTAAAGGTTCTGCCTGCACATCTTCCTTTTGTAACCCTTGTATAATGTACGGCGCTAACTCTACTGCATCTTGCATCGCGACATTCACACCTTGTCCTAGAACTGGAGACAACGTATGTGCAGCATCTCCAATTAAAACTAGACCATTTCTAGACCACTTAGGAGCAAACGTAGTAAAGATTTTAAGTAATGAAGTATCGTTCCAATCTTTAATGTGTTCCTGCATCACCTCTTCTAATCTTGGTTCTAGCGCAATGACTTTCTCTCTAAACGTTTCGATTCCTTGCGCATACGTCTCAGAAATCCCATTATTTTCTATATACATACCAACTCTTAAAAGGTTTGGGAATGTAGGTAAGAGAATTAAGTGATTATTTCGATCTACCTTAATAATACTCGTTTCTTTCCATTCCTCTGGCCATCCCTCTGGTTTCGGAACTTTAAACCAGAAAACAAGGTCACGGTCATATTCATTTTTTTCAAATTGAAGTTTAGATAATTTTCGCACTGTGCTAAATCGTCCATCCGCTCCAACAACTAATCGACTTTTGACTTGTAGACTTTCAGACTCTTTTTTACAAATAACCCCATCAACTTCTCCATTTTCATTTTCAGTTAGCTCCATGCAAGTTGTATCATTCCAATATGAGAAATTTTCAAATTGATCTGCTTCTTTCAAAATTACATTTAAAATCGTAGGTTGTGGCATATCAATTCCATACTTTTGTTCATGATTAAAATTTTTAAAATCGATTCCTAAAAGTTTTTCATCTTTGTCATACATAAGGAGCTTTTGTACCTTCAAATATTGGTCTTTTGGAATTTTATCGAACAAGCCAAGCTGTTTTAAAAGTGATACCGATCCAGGCGCAATTGTTTCTCCTCTAAAATTTCTTTTTAAAGTAGCACTTTTTTCTATAACAAGTACGTCAATTCCAGACTTCGCCAATAAGTAGCCTAACAAAGCTCCACCAGGGCCACTTCCCACAATCACAACATCTTTAATTAACATTTTTTGTCTCCCCCTTACTTGGTAGATAAAATACTAATTCACCCTTTGCAACTCTTCCATTGCTGTCAGCAAAACTGATAAGTGCACTCGCAGTATAGTAATTACCTGTATTTTGTGTAAGCCTCACTCGAATTTTAAGAGAATCACCTGGCTTCGCTTTGTTATAGAAAGTAAAATTATTCGTCTTTACCAAGTAGCCCTCTTGTTTAGAATCAGAGTCTTCATTAAACTTAAATTTATTTTGTTTATACGTAGTAAGAATTAGGCTTGCTTGTGCTGCCATCTCCACCATCAATACCCCAGGGAGTATAGGATTCTTTGGGAAATGTCCTTTAAAATAAGGTTCATTGTGTGCCAAATGTTTTAAACAAATAATTTCCTCATCACTCACTGTTACAATCTTGTCTACGAAAATGAACGGTGCTTCTTGAAGTAATACTTCATTGGGATTAACCATCCACTCTTCTACATCTACTTTTACCCTTACTTTTACAGATGACATATTCAGTCACCCTCCTTAGATCATAGAATGATTTAATATAGTTTTTAAACGGTTTATAACTTCATCACTTTTAAAGCTATTCTGTAGGGCTTCATTTTCCATACAAAGTTGATCTTCCAAAGTATTTTGTATTGAATGTTTGAGTAACATCTTTGTACGTTGTATTGCCGAAAAGTCTTGCAAATTTATTTTTTCACAAAATTCTTCTATATGACTTTTCATTTCTTTTGTAGAAGGAAATACTTGGTTAAACAATCCCCAATCTTTTACCTCTGCTGCTGTAAATAAATCACCAGATAGGATAATAGAATATGTTTTGGTCATCCCGATCAAACGAGGAAGAAAATAACTACTACTTAAATCTGCTGTCACTCCCATATTGTGGAAATTTTCAATGAATTTAGCTCGTTCTACCGCAATGCGATAATCACACCCTAGGAATATATTTAGTCCTCCTCCGTAGGCATATCCATTAAATCCTACAATTGTTACCTTTGGAGAGTAATATATTTCTTTTATTACTTCATTCAAAAGATTTAGCATTTTTTGCAATTCAGAATGATTCTTTGTTTCTCCTATTTCTAATAGTCCGGGTAGTGATGGTCCGCTAGAAAAGAAACTACGATGCGGGCTCAAAAATACAATAGTCTTAATATCTGGATTATGATTTGCATATCTAATTTCCTCTAACAGCTCTGTAGCAAATGCAAAGTCTAAACTATTTTTTGTTTCTTTAGAATCCAAATAGATATAAGCTGTTGCTGTGTGTTCATTACATGTCGTTTTTACACATTTCATCTTCTTTCTCCTAAACACCGACTTTTGTTTTTGTTAGCTTTTCAAGTAATTTATAACTTGATAGTAATACCGAAACCACTCCACCACCTGCATCTGTCCACTGACCTGATAGGTACAGCCCCTCAATTGGTGTTTCATGTTGAGGCCTTGAGGTTAATTGGTTCATATTCTGTTCCCATCCATATATAGCTCCACCTGTATTATTCGTATATCTCTCCATTGTTTTTGGAGTACCAGATTCTACAAAATCTATATGGCCCGATAAATTAGGGATAACGGTTTCAGCCATACTAATCAGTTTTTCTTGATATTGCTCCTTCACATCTTTCCAATCTCTTCCTATATCGTAAGGAACTAATGTAGTAATAACAGACGCATGCTTTCCTTCTGGAGCCAGTGATCTATCTACTAAGGTTGGGGTAGTAATGGCAAGACCACTTAATCCATCTACTCCCAGTTCTTTCAAGTTTTTATGTTTATTATAGAATTCATCATAATCGTAACCAGTGAATAAGAATGTTTCATGTGCTAAGTTTAAATCTTCTAGTGGGTAATCTACTCCCATAAATACTTCGAAAGCTGAAATGGAGTGCGTAAGGCGAGAGATCCGTTTTTTATATCGAGCTGTGAAAAATTCTTCTCCAACTAACTCATGCATCATTTTGGTAAGATCACCATTACATACTACAATTGGTGCTTCTACATACTCTCCTGTAGATAAATGAATCCCTTTTACTTTTTTATTTTCTACCTCAATCTTTTTCACTTCATTGTTCAAACAAACTTCCCCACCTAATTCTTGAACACGCCCGACAAAAGCATCCGCTAGCTTTTGAAAACTTCCCTTTAGGTAATAAATATCTTCTTGGAAATAACTCATAATAGCGTAAGCAAAAAACATTGCACTTCCTTTTGTAGGAGGAGTTCCATAATAAACCCATAAGGCTGAGAAAGCATAAATAGCTTTTGGATCTTTTAAAAATGAAGCTACCATATCATGAAAAGTCATCGTTCTATACTTCATAATCGTTTCATTAGCTAACATTTTCATTGGATCTCTTGATTTTAGAAGTTCCATTGTTGCCACATACAACTTTTCCATTTCCTTAACCAAGTTTTCAATATTTTTCTTTTCGTGAGGAAAAATATTGCTATAAGTTTCTATTAACCCCATCGTTTGACGAGGAACTGTGAATTTTTGATCAGGATAGAAAACAGAATATACTTCATCCAATCTTTCAAATTCCAGTTGATCATTTAGTCCAGCCTTTTTCAATAATTCATATAGCAATCCATCATCTTTCGCTCCAGCAACAATTCGTACAGCTGAGTCAAATGTATATTTCTTTCTACGGAATGAGTGAGCATATCCACCTGCTCTATAGTGACGCTCCACAACTAATACGGAATACCCTTCTTGAGCCAAGTAGACCGCTGCCCCTAATCCCCCCATTCCAGCGCCTACTACAATAACATCATATTTATCTTTTTTAGGTCGCCTAGCCACATTAATCCCCCCATTTCTCCAATTGTTCTTTTATTTCTGCCAAAATGTCAGCTGCTAATGCTCCGTCTATAGCCCTATGATCAAATGTCAAACATACTGGTAGAATAGGACGGATTTCAATACTACTGTCTATTACCTTCGCTTTTTCTTCAATCGCCCCAACCCCAAAACATAGGGTAGCTGAAGTGATCGGATAAAAATGTTTGATTGGTCTATGTCCAAGAGAAGTAACAGTAAAGGTCCCTTGAATATTATGTCGTTTCTTTAGATTACCAACGTTCATTTTATATAAGATATTTCCTAACCAAGTAGGTAAAGAATGAAGCATTTTTATAGGTTTAAAATCTTCTATTTCTTGAAATTCAGTTTTTTTGTAGTACTCTATATCATTTTGAATCTCTTCTAGAGACTTCGAATCACTGTTAAAAACTTTCCCGGTTAGAACCACTCTTTCCTTATTAATTGTTTTATCCAGAGTAAACTTTGCAATAATTTCTTTGTAAACAGCCATTTTAGGCGAAAATGCTTCTTTTACAGATACATTTGCTTGTGGGTATTTCTTTAATACCTCTGAAATGCCCTTTATTATAAAAGCAATGTAACTAATTTTAGTTTGAGTTTTCGTATAGATATAGTCTCTAGACTTTTGAAGATTACGCACATCTACATCTACACTGAGATAAACAGGACTAAATTCTTTTGCATGGTCTAAAAAATGATAAGTGTGTTTCCTTTGATTGGGATAATTCAGAATCTCACTGCCCATTTTTTGTCTCCTCAATTAATTCTTGCAACTGTCCAATTGTTTGTACTTTAGAATATTGATCCATACTTAAACGAAGATTAAACTCGTCTTCAACATGAGTTAGTATACGCAAACTGTTTACAGAGTCCCATCCTTCATAATCAGATAGCTCCTTGTTAAAACTAATTTCTTCTTCTTCAACTTCCAGAATATCTGCAAGTAATTCTGTTAGAATACTTGTTAAAGTCATTGTACTACCTCCCCTTTTGTAGATAACTGAATCCATGGCACTTCTTTTAACTGCATTTCACTCAAGTTATAATCAAATACTACCGTCCCATTTTGTTCACTTAATAAATTGAATCCGTGATTGATATAAAAATCCTTTACAATATGATTCTTTTTAGATGGAATGTAATTTCCAATTACTACATTTACGCCTTCATTTTTTGCTTGTTTTAACACGTGACTTAATACTACTGTTTCGATTCCTCTTGAGAAGACACGACAACTCATAATAAAATTCGAAATATTCCAAATTTTATCTCCGTTTTTAATGATCTCATTTACAAATACCACACCAACAATACCATTATCACCAAATTTATCAGATGATTTAAAGCCAAAAACATGATGCCCCAGATTGTCACTCATAGACTTAACTTCTTTTTCCTGTAGTCGCTCAGTAGTCATATTAAACTGGTTTGTTCTTTGTGTTAGCTGAGCTAAACGTGGAATAGTAAAGTTGTTTGGCTCAATAATTTCAACTTTAATGTCTAGAGCGTCTAAGTATTCTTCTATCGAGTGAGATGTTTTCTTTAATGTTTCTCTTTGTACAATTTGCTGATACTTTTCTTTTCGAGAATAGTCTTCTTTTGTAAGAGAAATTGTATTAAACCACCCCTTATTTAATAGCTCTGAAATGTAATAAGATGGATCATTAGGCATATTAGGTACTTCTACATCAGGAAGATATGTTTTTACCATTTCTCTCTCAAATGGATTGTCATCAATGAACACTAAACTATTCATACCAATATTTAAATCATTAACAGTTTCTTTAATATTTTCATGTTTAGGTTCCCAATTAGAGCACACTTTTACAAAGTCTTCCTCTTTTAAAACGGTATGTGGATGAGTATGGAACACTTCTTTTGCATTAGACCACTCATTCTTACTATTAATAGTTAATAGTACTCCTTGGTTTCCTAAGGTCTGTATCGCTTTTTGAAATTCATAATAGATATTTCCTGGCTTTTCATCTGGACCTAAGTCGATTCCATGTACGCCAGCGTCCCCAATAATTCCGCCCCAAAGAGTATTATCTAAATCTAAAACTAGGCACTTTTTCTGGAGCCCCAAAATTGAGCGATGAATCTTATGGATTTCTTCAGCAATAGCATGTAACAATTCTTGAGAAAAACTCATTGATCCGTAATAACGCATTTTATTATCCGTTACAGCTACTCCAAAATCTTGGTAGAAAAGATCGATATCTAAGACAATCAATTGTTCGTAATTATCCATTAATGATAATAAATTACTATTCAGATTTCTCCATAATTTACTTAGCTTCGCTTTTGTTTTATAGTCAATGACATTATGATGGGAAAGGCTTAGTAATGGAATTGTATTTAATATAAATAATCCACCATTTAGCTTTGTAAAGTTTTTAATTAAATTCTCTAATTCATTTAATTTAAGCATTACTGTCGCTTCAATTTGTTCAATTGTGGAGCTTAAACTGATTTCATTAAAGATAAATCCTTCATCAAGTAAACATACTGTCACATTAGGTTCTGATTTATAAAGTTCACTATCTTTATTCATCAGTTCATATACATATTGATTATACGGACTTACATAGTTGTCTAAAAAGATGGAATCTTTAAAGGACGCGAACCTTAAATAACTAATCAGGTCATCAGCAGTGAAGTTACTTACCAGCCCTACCTTTAACTTATGAAAGTCTGGGACCAGTTCCATATCCAATTTCCTTAGTAAGAATCCGATTTTTTCCTTTGTTAATACAGATTCTATCCCCGAAAATCCATTCAATATATTTGAAAATACTTCTTGACTAGCAGTTTTTTTTATAAAGTCTTTTACTAATTTAATTAACTCTTTATCATTCATAGGGACCACCTTTTATACGTATTGTAAAACAAATCCTGTTTTTATCCATTTCGATGATTCTATTGCTACTCCCACTACTTTTTCATTCAATTTTATTTGCTCACTTAACTTTGCTAATTGAACATAAGGTAAAGCATTTCCGTTATTTCCAGTTTCTTTTACACAATTAGTGGTTTTATCAAAATCCAATTCTGCATGCTCTATAATTCTCTTAGTCATATTCCAGCCTAATTGTGGAGGGAGGAAGTGATCTACTTCATCTTTTCCCCAATTGTTTTCTTCCAATAATGTGCTAAACATTTCCTTTGTCAAGGTAGGAACGTATTCTTCAATAGCTTTGTAATCTTCTTGAGCTGATGGATACTTCTTAGCTATTTGCCTTGAAGTCATTCCTTGGACATCAGAAGGGATATTCCCAATCCAATTCATGACTTGTGCAGGCTTACGATTCAACCCTTCAAATTTATTTGAAATTTGTACGAGTTTAAAACCAGGTGATTTTGTATTTTTACTTAGAATAGCTGCACCTGCACCGTCTCCAAACAATACATAATTGATCAGTTCTGAAGAACGAAGCTTTTTAAAATCTCTATTCAAATCCATATATTTATTGCATACATCTCCGCCAACCACTAATGCATGCTTATAATCATTTACTTTTAAAAACTGTTGTGCAACATCTAGTCCTTGTAATGCTCCCGAACAACCCGCTTGAATTTGATATGTTGGGATTCCTTGCAGACCAAGTCTATCTGCTAAAAGATTTACTGTTGCAGGCATTAAATGATCTGGAGTAGCTGTGGATAATATAATAAGGTCAATTTCTTCTAAGGATTGTAATGGGGAGTTCTGAAAAGCATCCAAAGCAGCTTTTTCACATAGATCAATTAAGTCATAATCTATCTTTTTCTCTTGAAAGTTAATTGCATAATATCTAGATTCATTTCCAATAACATTTTCAATCCACTCAGCTCTTACACTCAACGTATCTTCCATATCTTTATTTGTAATTGGTGTACCAGGTAAAAATGTTCCTAAACTAACAATTTTAATTTCATCCACCTTATATTTCCTCCTTAAATGACTGTTTCTATACCTGCACCAATATGAATGTTTTCTCCACCAATTGTTGGAACGGCTGGCTCAACAAGCATATTCAAGGCAGGAACTAATTCTTTTAACTTTAATAATCTTGGACGTAATGCAAATATCTCTAACTTCTTCTTTAATTCCTTTTTCGTTGCAGAATCAAAGTCGTTATCATAATATCCAAATGTCATAGCATTTACATTTAATTTGAATGCTGCTAACTCATGTGACATACATTTCATAAGAGAAATCTTCCCGTGATTTAACATTGGCGAACTTGGGTAATATTCTGGATATAATACATCAAAGATAAGTGGGAAAATTACCTTTCCTTCCTTTGTTTTAATCATCTGGGACGTGACAACTCGGCTAAACAAGTAAACTTTTTCAAACATTTCCTCAATCGTTTTTTCTAAACCAATAGAATCTTCCTTAAAGTAACTTGTTTCATCAAGCATTTCATTTCCATGAATTAAAATATCGATTTTACCAAAGCGGCCTGAAATTTCTTCTACCTCTTTCTCTAAAGATTCAATGCAAATGTGTGGATTACAGATAAGCATGCACTTTTCAAGGTTCACTTTCTTTTCTTCCAAGTACTTTTCATACTTATTTTTTTCTTCTTCATTTTGAAAGTAAAAGATTACATTATAACCGCGTTGTAAATAAAACTCCCCGATGAATTGATTAAAAGATTGTTCACAGTTTGTAATGAGTAAATTCTTTTCCAATTGACTACCCTCCTATCTTAAAAATCCGCCGTCTATTTTAAACACTGTACTAGTAAAATATGAATTCTCATCATCTGCCAAAAACATAACAATATTTGCAATTTGTTCAGTTTGACCTAATGCTTTTGTATTCGTATGGTGTAAAAAGTTACTTAGCTTATTATCTGGTACATGCTGAATCATCTCTGTTTCAATCATTCCAGGAGCTACAGCATTAACCCTTATCCCTTGTGTACTATATATTCGAGACAACATACGTGTGAATCCTATAATAGCTCCTTTTGAACATCCATAATTTGTTTGTGCTTCTCTTCCATTTACAGCACTTACTGAAACCATATTAATGATGTTTCCGCTTTTTTGTTTCACCATGTATGGAATAACTTCATTGCAGAAATAATATGTACCACCGAAATTTGTTTGGAAAACATCATTCCAATCAGCTTCCTCAGTTTTAAATATAAAATTATCTCGATTAATCCCTGCATTATTGACTAACACATCAATCTTTCCATGGCTATTCATAATATCTTGGATCGTTTGTTGTACAAAGCTTCTATCATTTACTTCTCCTTTATAGAAGTAAATTTCGTGCCCATATTTATTTAGCTCCTCTTGGATCTCATTAGCAGCCTTTTCACTTCGAGCATAAATTCCAATTACTTTCGCACCATTTTTCGCTAATTGTACTGCAATTTCTTTACCTATCCCTCTGGTCGCTCCTGTTACAATAACAACCTTATCTTTTAGAGTCATTCTTCTTCCTCTCCCATGTTAAAGAATAACCGATGAAGTCTACTCCTATTATTGCAGACTTCACCGGTTGAAAATTTATACCGTCTGCATTAAACGCTCACTAATGTAAGCTGCTAATGTTTCTACAGAACTAAATGTCTCGCGTATTTTATCTTCAGGAAGACCTTGCATTTTAATTTGAAACTCTTCCTCAACTCCTGAAATTACATCTAATGCTTCTACAGAATCTAATCCTAATCCATCTCCAAATAATGCTTCATTATCATCAATTTCTTCTGCCGTAATATCCTCAAGCTCTAATCTCTCTACTAAGATTTTTTCCTTAAT
>NZ_JBNLYC010000144.1:0-10238 GCF_050172015.1 Bacillus sp. GMa5/1
TAATAATGTTGAATCTATTAGTAAAATGAGTAATCTTATTGAACTAGAAATTTCTGATAGTGAAATAAAAGATATATCATCATTATCGCAATTAGGAAATTTACAAGTGCTGAATTTAGAAGAGAATTATATCTCTGATATATCGCCGTTGAGCACTTTAACAAATTTACATGAGATAAATCTTGGAGCAAATGAAATTTTTGACGTAAGGCCTGTTGAGGAATTAGGTAAGCGAATTTCAATTGATATTCAAAGACAAAAAATCTTTTTAAATGAAGGAAGCGTAGATGAAGAAATAAAAATCCCAGTATACAACCTTAAAGGAGAGCCACTTCAAAATATTAATTTGCAAAGTGAAGGGGCTACTCTGAATAACGGATTTATAAAATGGAATAGTCCTGGAGAAAAAATATATGAATTTAAACTAGATACTAATTCTACTGAAAGTAAAATAAGATTTAATGGTACGGTTATACAGAATATAGTTGAAAAACAAAAAGAAAGTCAAAATGTAATTCTCGATAAAACTTTACAACAACATATTAATAAAGAGAATTTAGGTAGAGAGAATTTAAACGCTCCTATTACAAAACAAGATTTATTACAGATTAAAAAATTAGAGATACTTAAAGAAAATGGAAATGAGATAAAAAATATAACAGGTTTAGAGTACATGACGAACTTAGAAAAACTCACTTTAGAAGGAGTAGGCCTGAAAAATATTGAGTTCATCTCAAACTTGAAACAATTGAATAATGTGAATGTATCTCATAATCAAATTGAAGATATAACACCACTATCTTCATTGGAAAATTTACAGTGGTTAAATCTTGCGGACAATCATATTAAAGATGTAACGGTTATTGGTTCCATGCTAAACTTATTTAGCTTAAATCTAGCTGGGAATGAGATTCGTGATGTCAGGCCGTTAATACAATTAGGGCAGTGGTTTACAATTGATGTTGGAAGACAAAATATCATTTTAAATGATGCAAAAATAAACGAAGAAATTCAAGTTCCTGTATATGATTTAGAAGGAGAAAGTATTGAAAATATTCAATTGACAAGTGAGGGAGGGACGTTTAATAACGGAGTAATAAAATGGAATACGCCAGGTGAAAAGGTGTATAAATTTGATTTAGATTCTGATGAAATTAGCATAAGGTTTAACGGAACAGTTATACAGAATATAGTGGAAAAAGAAGAAGTAAAAGAACCGGTAAAAGAAGTTGAAGAAGCAAAAGAAGAAGTGAAAGAACCAACAAAAGAAGTTGAAGAAACAAAAGAAGAAGTGAAAGAACCAACAAAAGAAGTTGAAGAAACAAAAGAAGAAGTGAAAGAACCGGTAAAAGAAGTTGAAGGAACAAAAGAAGAAGTGAAAGAACCGGTAAAAGAAGTTGAAGAAACAAAAGAAGAAGTGAAAGAACCAGTAAAAGAAGTTGAAGAAGCAAAAGAAGAAGTGAAAGAACCGGTAAAAGAAGTTGAAGGATCGAAAGAAGAAGTGAAAGAACCGGTAAAAGAAGTTGAAGAAACAAAAGAAGAAGTGAAAGAACCGGTAAAAGAAGTTGAAGAAACAAAAGAAGAAGTGAAAGAACCAGTAAAAGAAGTTGAAGAATCGAAAGAAGAAGAAAAAGAGCCGGTAAAAGAAGTTGAAGAAACAAAAGAAGAAGTGAAAGAGCCGGTAAAAGAAGTTGAAGAAACAAAAGAAGAAGTGAAAGAAGAAGAAAAAGAGCCGGTAAAAGAAGTTGAAGAAACAAAAGAAGAAGTGAAAGAGCCGGTAAAAGAAGTTGAAGGTACAAAAGAAGAAGAAAAAGAGCCAACAAAAGAAGTTGAAGAAGCGAAAGAACCAAAGAAAGAAGTAAAAGAATCAGCAACAGGATTGGATCAAGAGCCAAAAGGGAATAATCAAGTTGTTGAAAACGAGGGAAGAAAAGCAGACACTTTAAATAAACAACATACTAATAAGCCAGAGGAAGGCAAGAAATTTTTACCATCAACAGGCGGTGAAGCTAGCACTTCGACTTTACTTTCTGGCATAACACTTGTTCTTTCCGCACTAAGTATGTTCGTATTTAGAAAGAGATTATTTAAGAAATAAATAACGTTTAATCTTATTATTATATATAATTGATTTTTGCTTTTTTGAGAAGACATTATCATGGCGGTTTTATTAGAAACATGCATATGATGATGTCTTTTTTTACTAGAGAAGGATATTACTAGTGATTGTCTAAGTGTATTAGAAAAGGAGGGGAAGTTATGCATATTAATTCTATTTCAAAGATCGAAGAAGCTACAGAATTTATTTCGATGATGAATAAAGATATTACGCAGCATGTTGGTTATTGCGGGGAAAATCATGAAGAAATATTGGACGCTATTCTTCATGGTTTTTCTGATATAGGGTGGGAGAAGTCTTTTGTCGTTTCTTATAATGATAATAATGAAATTGTAGGTGTATTAGGATTTGATATAGATAAGGTAAGCGAAAGTGCGGAGATTTGGGGGCCTTTTATTATAGCTTCGAATTGGGGAGAGATTGCTTTAAGTATGTGGAAGAAACTTATCGAGAAAATTCCACTTCATATTCAAAAGTTTCATGGATTTTATCACGTGAAAAATAGTAATGGCATCGACTTTATGAAATATTTACAAGCTAAAAAACAAGAGAAACATAGCGTTTTAATTTTAAAGAAAACTAATGTGGAGCAATGTACAATAAATCAAGTAGAGGAAGCATCTCAACAAGTATTTGAGCAGTTTATTGTTTTACATAATAATATTTTTCCTAATACATATTATGAAGGAAATGAAATCATTGAACGTTTAAGTGATACGAATAAATTATTTGTAAGTATGAAGAATGGTAAGTTAGAAGGTTATGTATATGTTGAAGTAAATCCGGAGTTTCATGAAGCGAATATTGAATTTATTGCAACCGCTGAAAATAGTAGAAGAAAAGGTGTCGGAGAGCGGATATTACAAGGGGCAATTCAGTATATTTTCTCCTTCCAAGGGATGAGAGAGATAGTACTATGTTTGAATACGAATAATGATCGTGCGATGAAATTGTACAAGAAAGTAGGTTTTGAGGAAAAAGCATGTTTACAACACTATATAATAGAGTGAAAAACCCATTCATATGAAAATGATATTTCATATGAATGGGTTTTATTACGGATTTAGAAGTGATTTGAGGCGCCAATCGTTACATAACCTTTTTTATTTTTTTCGGCACTTCTTTCGTTTGCAAATTAACATCTTCTTTTCGTAGCTCTTTAAAGAGTGAAGTAACCATAAGAACGACTACAATAGAAAATGGTAGCGCAGCAATTATAGCTGCGATTTGTAGTGCATTTAATCCTCCAGCTTGTAATAAAATAGCGGCAATTATCGCGATTGTTAATCCCCATATAAGTTTTAAACTATTTTTCGGTGATAAGCTTCCGTTACTCGTTTGCATGGAAACGACAAATGTTGCTGAATCGGCAGAAGTAACGAAAAATGTGGCTACTAGAATCAACCCGATAATCGTTAAAAATGTAGAGAATGGTAGGTGTGAAATAACAGCAAATAATCCAATCTCTGTACCATTTTTTGCAATTTCATCAGCTATTCCAAGCGATTGGAACATTTCCATATGGATTGCGGTACCACCAAATACTGCAAACCAAAATGTACAGATAAGAGTCGGGACTAATACAACTCCAAAAATAAATTCTTTTATTGTGCGCCCTTTAGAAATACGAGCGATGAATGTACCGACGAATGGAGACCAAGAAATCCACCATCCCCAATAGAAAATAGTCCAGTTTTCAATCCAAGAAGAAGATTTTTCATTAAATGCTCCTAAATTTAATCCCATACTAGGTAAAGCGCCGATATAAGAACCGAGTGTAGATGTGAAATATTTCATAATAAATACAGTTGGTCCTAAAAGTAAGAAAGAGATGAGTAAAATACCTGCAAGAGAGAAATTCAAGTTACTCAAATATTTAATCCCACGATCTAAGCCAGTTTGTGCACTCGTTAAATATAAAACAGCGAAGATAGCTATAAGTACGAGCTGAGTAAGTAAAGTGTTATGAATGGAAGGGAATAAATAGCTTAATCCTCCAGCAATTTGTTGAGCACCAATCCCAACAGATGGCACAATGCCAAATACTGTGGCTAAAACAGCTAGAATATCAACTGTTTTTCCGATACGAGAATTTTTCGATCGATTAAATAATGGAGTAACTGTAGCCCCGATAGTGCTACCTTTTTGTTTGCGGAATGTGAAATATGCAATTGTTAAAGCGACCATTGCGTATAGTGACCACGGAAAGAGTCCCCAGTGGAAAAATGAATATTGCATAGCGAGTTTGGCACTTTCCTCTGTCCCCGCTTTTCCTGTTAATGGATCTGTAAAATGTGAAATCGGTTCAGCGATTCCATAAAAGAGGAGTCCAATTCCCATTCCTGCCCCAAACAACATGGATAGCCAAGATGGATAATTATATTTTGGCTTTTCTCCATCTTTACCAAGACGAATAGAACCGTACTTAGAAAATGCTAAATAAACAGCCAAAATAATCATTGTAGTCATAAGTAGAGAGTAAAACCACCCAAATTTATTGAGGATAAATGAGTTTAAAGAAGATGTAACACTTTGTAAATCGTAGCCTTGTATCCAACTTGCTGGGGTAATTCCCCATATAATGAATAATGTTGTTAGCAAGAAGGAGATATAAAATACACTGTTTTCTTTTTTTATCATAGAATCCCACCCTTATTTAATAAAGTTAACAATTATAATAATCATAACAATTAAGTTTTTAATTGTCAAAAAATTACCTTTTTATAATGTGAAAGGATGCAATTTGTTTTAGGGAGGTAAAGATCAATGTGTTCACGATATGTACAAATTATAGGAAGAAATAATATGAAATATTGCATTTTATATTGTTACATCCAGATTTTATGTTAAATTCTTGAATGGAATATTAAAATAGGGGGCAAGGATATGAACAAGAAATCAAAGATCAATAAAGTGATGCTTAGCATTAGTACAATGGCTTTATCGTTAGGCGCACTTCAAACTCATGCAGCAGCGGAAGAAAAAGTACCGTATAACGTGTTGAAAACGAAACCGGTTGGAATTGAAAAGTCGGTAGATGAAGTTGGACATATTTCAAAAGTTGATGAAACTTTATCATTTCAAGAACGTTTAAAAGTAGGAGATTTTTCACAGCGACCAGCATCTATTACGAAGAAAACTGCAGTAAAGCAAGTTAAAGAAAGCTATTCAATGGCTGATTTAAACAAAATGAATGATCGAGAATTAGTTGAAACGTTAGGCAGTATTAAGTGGCACCAAATTACAGACTTATTCCAGTTTAATGAAGATGCAAAGGCTTTTTATAAAGATAAAGGAAAAATGCAAGTCATTATAGATGAATTAGCTCATAGAGGTAGTACATTTACAAAAGATGATTCAAAAGGAATTCAAACGTTTACTGAAGTGCTGCGTTCAGCTTTTTATCTTGCATTTTATAATAGTGAATTAAGCGACTTAAATGAAAGAAGCTTCCAGGATAAATGTTTACCTGCTTTAAAAGCAATCGCAAACAATCCAAACTTTAAGCTTGGTACAGTTGAACAAGATACAGTCGTATCTGCATACGGTAAATTAATTAGTAATGCTTCAAGCGATGTTGAAACGGTTCAATACGCATCGAATATTTTAAAGCAATACAATGATAATTATACTACTTATGTAAATGATCGAATGAAGGGACAAGCAATATACGATATCATGCAAGGTATTGACTATGATATACAGTCGTACTTAACTGAAGCTCGTAAAGAAGCGAATGAAACGATGTGGTATGGAAAAGTAGATGGGTTTATTAATGAAATAAATCGTATTGCTCTTCTAAATGAAGTAACGCCAGAAAATAAATGGCTTGTTAATAATGGCATTTATTTTGCTAGCCGTTTAGGGAAGTTTCATAGTAATCCAAATAAAGGATTAGAGGTTGTTACACAAGCAATGCATATGTACCCGCGCTTAAGTGAACCGTATTTTGTTGCGGTAGAACAAATTACAACAAATTATAATGGTAAAGATTATAGCGGGAATACAGTAGATTTAGAGAAAATACGTAAAGAAGGAAAAGAGCAATACTTACCAAAAACGTATACATTCGACGATGGATCAATTGTGTTCAAAACAGGAGATAAAGTATCAGAAGAAAAAATTAAGAGACTATATTGGGCTGCGAAGGAAGTAAAGGCACAGTATCACCGTGTAATTGGAAATGACAAAGCGTTAGAGCCAGGAAATGCGGATGATGTATTAACGATCGTAATTTATAATAGTCCAGATGAATATCAGTTAAATAGACAATTGTATGGATATGAAACAAACAACGGTGGAATTTATATTGAAGAGACAGGTACATTCTTTACATATGAGCGTACACCAGAGCAAAGTATTTATAGTTTAGAAGAGTTATTCCGTCATGAATTTACTCATTATCTGCAAGGGAGATATGAAGTTCCTGGTTTATTTGGAAGAGGAGATATGTATCAAAATGAAAGGCTAACTTGGTTCCAAGAAGGAAATGCAGAGTTTTTCGCAGGATCTACTCGTACGAATAACGTTGTACCAAGAAAGAGTATAATTAGCGGATTATCATCTGATCCTGCAAGCCGTTATACAGCAGAGCGTACACTATTTGCTAAATACGGTTCTTGGGATTTCTATAATTACTCGTTCGCATTGCAGTCTTACTTATATACGCATCAGTTTGAAACATTTGATAAAATTCAAGATTTGATTCGTGCGAATGACGTGAAAAATTATGATGCATATCGTGAAAATCTAAGTAAAGATCCTAAGTTAAATAAAGAGTATCAAGAGTATATGCAGCAGTTAATTGATAATCAAGATAAATATAATGTACCGGAAGTAGCAGATGATTATTTAGCTGAACATGCACCGAAATCGTTAACTGAAGTGAAAAAAGAAATTAGTGATACGTTGCCTATGAAAGATACAAAAATGACAAAACATAATTCTCAATTCTTTAATACATTTACATTAGAAGGTACTTATACAGGTAGTGTCACAAAAGGTGAATCAGAAGATTGGAAAGCAATGAGTAAAAGAGTAAATGAATCTTTAGAACAATTGGCGCAAAAAGAATGGAGTGGCTACAAAACTGTTACAGCATACTTCGTCAATTATCGTGTGAATAGTTCAAATGAATTTGAATATGATGTAGTCTTCCATGGAATCGCAAAAGATGATGGAGAAAATAAAGCTCCAACGGTTAATATAAATGGCCCTTATAGCGGTCTTGTAAAAGAGGGAATTCAATTTAAAAGTGATGGCTCAAACGATGAAGATGGAAAAATTGTTTCTTATTTATGGGAATTTGGAGATGGAAGCACAAGTGCAGAAGTGAATCCAGTACATGTATATGAAAGAGAAGGTTCTTATAAAGTATCGTTAAGAGTAAAAGATGATAAAGGCAAAGAGAGCAGAAGCGAAACAACTGTTACGATTAAAGATGGAAGTTTAACAGAATCAGAACCAAATAATCGTCTAGAAGAAGCAAATCGTATCGGGCTAAATAGTACGATAAAAGGCAGTCTTATTGGCGGGGACCACACTGATGTTTATACATTTAATGTAGCATCAGCGAAAGATATCGACATTTCTGTTTTAAATGAGTATGGAATTGGGATGACATGGGTACTTCACCATGAATCAGATATGCAAAATTATGCAGCTTACGGTCAAGCCAATGGGAATCATATAGAAGCGAAATTTAATGCAAAACCAGGCAAGTATTACTTGTATGTATATAAATATGATAATGGTGATGGAACGTACAAATTATCAGTAAAATAAGTGTCTTTCCAATGTATGTTTAACTTTACTTTTTGTGGAAAATAGTATATTATATAGATATATAATATATCGGTTATTTTCTAGGAGGAGCCTGTCACAATAGGTTTCTCCTGTTCTTTTTTAGAGGCCTGTCTTACAGGCTTTTCTTTAAAAGGTAAATAACTGAAAATTAAGAACTATAATCTTTGAAAGAGGTGGGGCATACATATAACAAAAAAGGGATTGTTTAAGAAAGGGGGATAAGAAATGGTCTTGTTTGGTTATCCACTTGAAACAATTTATTTATATGGATTTATTATTGCTACTATACCCACTGTTATTTATATCTTCTTTGGAGATATATTTGAATCGATATTTAGTTTTGGGGGCGGAGCTGTATCCGTTGTTACTTTATTACTTAGTTTCTTCGCCATGTTATGTGGGCTTAGTTATATAGGAGAATATTTGTTTTCCTTTAATAGTATTACTATTTTTGGGGCTGCATTTGCTATATCTTTTATCGGTGTTTTCATCATGAAAATACTAATTTTAAAACCGATTGCAGAAGCAGAGCAAAATACCGTACAACGTATGGATGAATTTATCGGTTGCAAAGGAGAAGTCATTACGACAATTCCTACAGAAGGATTTGGTGAAGTATTAATTTTATCCCAATTTGGAAGTAATGCAATCCCAGCTAAAACAGTTGGAAAAAAAGATATTTCGCAAGGAACAGAGGTTATTATCGAGGGAGTCCAAGATGGTGTTTTACTTGTACAAAACATCGCTTATTCTTTAAAGAAACCAAAATTATAAGGGGGAATTTACATGACGATTCCATTAATTATCGGTGGAGTTTTACTGGCAATTTTAATTCTACTCATTTTAGTATTCATTACGAAGTATCGTACGGTTGGTCCAGATGAAGCGTTAATTGTTACAGGGAACTGGCTTGGTGGAGGAAAGAATGTTGTTACCACTGATGATGGAAAGAAGATTAAGATTATCCGCGGGGGCGGTACTTTCGTAGTTCCAATTATGCAAAGAGCAGAACCTTTAAGCCTATTAAACTACAAATTAGAAGTTGGTACACGTGATACGTATACGAAGCAAGGTGTTCCAGTTACAGTAAATGGTGTTTCTATTATTAAAGTAGGTTCTACAATTGAAGAAGTATCTACTGCAGCTGAGCAATATTTAGGAAAAGAAACGGAAGAGTTAAAAGTAGAAGCAAAAGAGGTTTTAGAAGGTCACTTACGTGCAATCTTATCTTCTATGACAGTAGAGGATGCGTATAGTAATAGAGAGCAATTTGCTCAAAAGGTACATGAAGTAGCTTCTACAGATTTAAAGAAGATGGGACTTCGCATTGTTTCTTTCACAATTAAAGAAATAATGGATAAAAACGGATACTTAGATGCGCTTGGTCAGCCGCAAATTGCGACCGTTAAGCGTGATGCAACAATTGCGAACGCAGAGCGTGAAAAAGAAGCACGTATTGAAAAAGCACGTGCTGAAAAAGAGGCAAAAGAAGCAGAATATCAACGTGATGCACAAATCGCTGAAGCTGAAAAACATAAAGAATTAAAAGTACAGTCCTATAAGAGGGAACAAGAGCAAGCCCGTGCAGATGCGGATCTTTCTTACGAATTACAACAAGCGAAAGCACAACAAGGTGTTACAGAAGAGCAAATGCGCGTTAAAATCATTGAGCGTGAAAAGCAAATCGAGTTAGAAGAAAAAGAGATTGCGCGTCGTGAAAAGCAATATGATGCAGAAGTTAAGAAAAAAGCAGATGCAGATCGCTATGCTGTTGAGCAATCAGCGGAAGCAGAAAAAGTAAAACAAATTAAAAAGGCAGATGCGGATCAATATAAGATTGAAGCTGAAGCGAGAGCTCGTGCGGAAGAAGTACGTGTAGAAGGTTTAGCGAAGGCGGAAATCGAAAAAGCGCAAGGTCAAGCGAAAGCGGAAGTACAAAAAGCACAAGGTACGGCGGAAGCAGATGTTATTAGATTAAAAGGTTTAGCAGAAGCAGAAGCGAAGCAAAAAATTGCAGAGGCATTTGAGTTATATGGCCAAGCGGCAATTATGGATATGGTTCTTAAAATGCTTCCAAGTTATGCGAAGGAAGTTGCAAGTCCGCTTAGTAACATTGATAAAATTACAGTTGTTGATACAGGCGGCGGTGGTAAAAATAGCGGCGCCGGAAAAGTTGCGGGTTATGCAACTGATTTAATGGCAACGATGCAAGAAACGTTAAAAGCTTCTTCTGGAATTGACTTAAAAGAGTTATTAGAAGGATTTGCTGGAAAAGGAACAATACAGCAATTATCAAGTGATAAACCTGTTGTAT